>JAKSKJ010000035.1 GCA_024401795.1 Bacteroidales bacterium
ATTCTATCAGGAGATGGTGGGATTCGACCTGAACAACAACTATGTGATGCTTATGAACGACCCGAGCCGCGAGTACGGCAAGGTGTACGAGATTCAGTATGACCGCCATCTTTACGACGGCCAGAACTGGCTCTACGTCAATCTCCCCATCGAGCGGATCAAGGAGATGGCGATAGCAAGCATCAAGGGCGGTGACGCAATGTATTTTTCCTGCGATGTGGGCAAATACCTCGACCGTGCCCGCGGACTGGCCGACCTCAGGAACTTTGACTACGAGTCCATTCTGGGTGTCAAATACACTATGGACAAGAAGCAGAGGGTGATGACCCACGCAAGCGGCTCGTCTCACGCAATGACCCTCATAGCCGTTGACATAAAGGACGGCGTCACCACCAAATGGATGGTGGAGAACAGCTGGGGCAAGGATACCGGCTACAAGGGATATCTCATAATGACGGACGAATGGTTCAACGAATATATGTTCCGTCTGGTGGTGGAACGTGAGTATGTGCCTGCGGACGTTCTGCAGATGCTGCAGCAGAAACCTGTCCGGCTCCCGGCCTGGGATCCCATGTATCTTGGAGAAGAATAATTTTTGAAACGATGAAGAATTTTTTTGAAGAATTGAGATGGAGGGGAATGATTCACGACGTCACTCCCGGCACAGAAGAAGAACTCAGGAAGGGCCCGATGTCGGCTTATGTGGGGATTGATCCCACCGGCGATTCGCTGCACATCGGTCACCTTGTCAGTATAATGATTCTCAAGCACTTCCAGGCCTGCGGCAACAAGCCTTTCGCTCTGGTCGGAGGCGCCACGGGAATGATAGGGGACCCTTCGATGAAGAGTCAGGAACGTAACCTGCTGGATGAGGAAACTCTTGCGCATAACGTGAAATGCATCAAGGAGCAGCTCGGCCGTTTCCTCGACTTCAATTCCGATGCTCCCAACAAGGCGGAACTCGTGAACAATTACGACTGGATGAAGGATTATACGTTCATCAATTTCACGAGGGACATAGGAAAACTCATCACAGTCAATTATATGATGAGCAAGGACTCTGTCAGGAAGCGTCTCAGCCGTGACTCCAGCGAGGGAATGTCTTTCACCGAATTTACCTACCAACTGCTCCAGGGCTACGATTTCCTCTACCTCTACGAGCACCGGAACGTGAAACTGCAGTTGGGTGGAGCGGACCAGTGGGGCAACATCACCACCGGCACCGAACTTATCCGCAGAACCTGCGGAGGCGAAGCTTTCGCCCTCACCTGCCCGCTCATCACCAAGGCCGACGGAGGCAAGTTCGGCAAGACGGAGAAGGGGAACATATGGCTTGATCCGGAGCGGACTTCTCCCTATCAGTTCTACCAGTTCTGGCTGAACGTGAGCGACGACGATGCCGAGAAGTATATCAAGATATTCACGATGCTGGACAAGGATGTGATAGATGCCGCCATTGCGGAACACCGTGAAGATCCCGGCCAGCGCAGGCTCCAGAAACTCCTCGCCAGAGAGATAAGCGTTATGGTGCACGGAGAGGACGAATATGAAAAGGCGCTCAAGGCATCGCAGATGCTCTTCGGCAAGGCTACGGCTGACGATCTCAGGAGTCTTGATGAAAAGACTTTCCTGGACGTATTCGACGGTGTGCCCACATTTGAACTCGAAAAGGCGAAACTTCCTTTGAATATTCTTGACGCCCTTGCCGTCGAGACTTCCATTTTCCCGTCAAAAGGCGAAGCCCGCAAGATGATTCAGGGCAACGGCTTCAGCGTCAACAAGGAGAAGAGGACCGATCCCAACAGCGCCCTCACCGAGGCTGATATCATAGACGGCAAGTATATCCTTGCCCAGAAGGGGAAGAAGGATTACTATATAATCATAGTCAAGTGATGGAAGCTCCGGCCAGTACAAGACAACTCAAGGTGGCAAGGGAACTGCAGCGCGACCTTGCCGAGATTATCCGAAGCAGGGGAATGGCCGTCTTCGGCGGCGCTATGGTCACCGTCAGCGAAGTGAGGGTCAGTCCCGATTTGAGCATCGCCAAAGTTTACGTCAGCGTCTTCCCGTCCGCAAAGCAGGAAGAGGTGATGAATACCCTCAAGGTGGAGAACAGGTCGCTGCGCGGAGAACTCGGACGGAAAGTCGCCAAACAGCTCCGCATAGTTCCCGAGATAGATTTCTACCTCGACACCACCCTCGACTACGCCGAGCACATCGACAGGCTCCTCCAGCAGTAGTCCGTCTTCCGTCATTCCCGGGCTTTGACCGTGATATGTAAGAATCTCGGAATTGTCAGGTATGACAAAGAAGAACAAAACGTAAAGACATATGAAAGAACTCAAATGCCCCAAGTGCGGAAGCGTATTTACAGTGGATGAGGCTGACTATGCATCCATAGTATCACAGGTCAGAAATGCTGAATTCGACGGGGAGGTCAGGCGCCGTATCGCAGAACTTCACGCCAGGCAGGAGGCGGAGCAGAAAGCCGCAAAGGCTGAGGCTGAACAGCAGTATCAGAAGAAGCTCTTCGAAAAGGAGCAGTCCCTCGGGGCGAAGGACAATGAAATCCTCCGCCTGAAGGCACTTGTAGATGCCGCAGAGGAAAAAAAGAAGTTTGAGATTCAGGCCGCACTTGCCGCCAAGGAAAGCGAGATATCCGGCCTTAAGGCACAGTCCGAATTGGACAGGAAAGAAGCGCAGCTGCGTGAGCGGAGCCTTCTTGACCAGCACAAGAGGGAACTTGATGCCAAGGATGAGCAGGTAGCCTTCTACAAGGACTTCAAAGCCCGCAAGTCAACCAAGGGCATCGGAGAGTCCCTCGAACAATACTGCTACAAGGTCTATAACCAGTCGCTCCGTCCGGTGATGCCGAATGCCATTTTCGACAAGGACAATGACGCCTCTGAGGGCAGCAAGGGTGATTTCATCTTCCGCGACAGCGAGGATGGAACGGAGTACATCTCCATTATGTTCGAGATGAAGAACGAGAATGACACCACTGCGACCAAGCACAGGAACGCGGACTTCTTCGACAAGCTCGACAAGGACCGTACAAAGAAGAACTGCGAGTTCGCCGTGCTCGTGTCAATGCTTGAGATGGATAATGACATGTACAACGACGGGATCGTTGTGGCACCGGGTTATGACAAGATGTATGTCGTACGTCCGGAGAACTTCATCCCCCTGATCACCCTTCTTGTCCAGACATCCAAGAAGGCTCTGGAGTACAGGAAGGAACTCGTTGTGGCCCGCCGGCAGTCATACGACGTGACCGATTTCGAGGACAATCTTGCAAAGTTCAAGGATGCCTTCGGACGCAACTACCGTCTGGCGTGTGAGAAATTCAAGAATGCTATTGATGAGATTGACAAATCAATCAATCACCTTCAGAAGATCAAGGAGGCTTTGATAGGCTCCGAGAACAATCTTCGGCTTGCCAATGACAAGGCCGAAGATCTCTCGATAAAGAAACTCACCCGTGGCAATCCCACGATGAAGGCCAAGTTCGATGAGGCTCGTGAAAAGAAGGCCGTCAAGGAAGGACCTGACAACCAATAGCATATGATAAGACCATTTCTACGTCAGGTCGTAGACCATTATTTCGCCGCGGCGGAGACTGTGCTGTTCGTTTTTCCCAACAGGAGGAGCCAGATTTTTTTCAAGAAATATTTCGGCGAGAAGATGCTTGAGGAGAATGTCGGCGCAAGCATTCCCCAGCTTACGACGATTTCCGATCTCTTCAGAACGCTTTATGCCCGGCAGGGTTCCCTTGCGGATGAAATCACTCTGCTTGTCGAGCTTTATGACGTTTACAGGCAGGTCAGGATGTCATCGGGTCAGACAGTTGAGCCTCTTGATGATTTTCTGTTCTGGGGTGGCGTGATACTGAGCGACTTCGGAGACATTGACAAGTATCTGGCAGACCCGGCGCAGATTCTGAAGAATATCGCGGACTACAGGAACATCGCCGTGGATCCGAAGGAGTTCGCCAGCGGGGCGCAATACGATGCAATATGTTCTCTGGTAAACAGTCTGAAAGGAAAGGACGGGAACTTCTCCAAGGAATATCACAAGACATTCATCGCCATCTGGGACCTGCTGCTCCCGATATACGACGCCTTCAACAAGGCACTCAGGGACAAGGGGCTTGCATACGAAGGGATGATTTTCCGGCACGTTGCCGAGCATACCGCCGAAAGCAAGGCGGAACTGCAGCGCTTGTACCCCAAGGCGGAGAGGGTGGTGTTCGTAGGACTGAACGCTCTCTCCAATGCCGAGCTGAAATTTCTGCGCGGTCTTGCCAAAGAGGACGGCTTTGCGCAGTTCTGCTGGGATTTCCCGACGGACCCCCGGTATGATTCGCCGCTTCTTTCCGACCCGCAGAACAAGGCCTCTCATTTTCTCAGGAAGTATCTTGAGCCCGGAGCGGGTTGCCTTCCCCAGGCATTTCCCGTCGAATACGGTCCTCTTCCGGAGATTTCGGTCATTTCGACAAGCACCACGGTTGCCCAGGCCAAGCTCATTCCCCCGTTCCTTGAGGATGCGGGAGGTGCCGCAGATGAAAGAACCCTGGTGCTGCTGCCGGATGAGACGCAACTCCAGTCCGTACTGACCTCCATTCCGACCGGGTCCGCCAAAGTCCTCAATATCACGATGGGCTCGCCTTTGAGCCTTTCCGGCTCGTTTGCCCTCATCACTTCGATGTTGAGGCTTTTCGAATGCAGGCGCCCGGGCCGTTTCTATCATAGGGAGGTTTGGGATATCTTCTCTTCGACAATCTTCAGCCGCGCCCACTCGGAATATGCCGACAGGATATGCGCAATCAAAGACAAGGCTCAGACATACATTCCTGCGGAGGACTTGGAGTTCAGCCCTGTGTTCCGGAATCTGCCGGACAGGAATTCGCTGGATGAAGTCATAGCATATCTGCTTTCGGCAGTCGAGTTCTTCGCTTCGAAGATGGATAATGACAATCTGGAGCGGGAGGCGATGTATGAGATTTACCGTGTCGTGAATTATCTCGGAACACACGGCCTGCACGCCCGTTATACCGACCTGCGCTTCGATACTTTCAGGAGGCTTCTGGTTAAACTCCTTTCTGCCGTCAGCATTCCCTATCACGGTGAGCCGCTGTGCGGTCTTCAAGTAATGGGACCGCTGGAAGTGCGCGCCCTCGATTTCGAGAACATAATGATACTTTCATCCTCCGAGGGTGTGTTCCCGAGGAAGAATGTGGCGGATTCCTTCATCCCCTATACTGTACGCAAGGCTTTCGACCTTCCGACTTATGAAGAGCAGGATGCCATCTGGGCCTATTATTTCTATCGGCTGATTTCGCGTGCGAAAAAGGTGTGGATGGTGTACAACAGCACCGCCGACGGTCTCCAGAGCGGAGAGCCGAGCCGTTACATAATGCAGCTCAAATATGCCTACCGCGACAGGCTTGCACTGCGGTTCCTCAACCACGACGTGATATCATCGGTGTCGGCGGGATACAACGAATATGAAAATGAAGCGCCGTATTCAAGGTCGTTTTCGGCATCATCGATTCAGAAGTACCTTGCGTGCCCGCTGGCTTTCTATTACCGGTATATCAGAGGAATCAGGGATGATGATGAATCCGTATCGGAAGACGTGGAGGGAAACCGGCTGGGAAACATTGTCCACAATACGATGGAAGAACTTTACAGGTCTTTCATCGGACGGGAGATTACAAAAGCCGACATCGAACGCCTGAATGCCGGGCCGGTCATCGAGAAACATCTGAAGTCGGAACTCAACGTCGATGTGATAGAAGGCAAGCCGTTCATCGCCTTCGAGCAGGCCAGACAGTTCGTTGGAGAGATTCTGGGTGAAGACAGGATTTATGCCCCGTTCAGGATTCTCGGACTGGAGCAGAAGATTGTGGCGGATTTCAACGGGCGTTCCCTTTCCGGAACTATAGACAGGATTGACCTGAAGAAGAACGAACAAGGTGAAGATGTCGTCCGTATTGTAGATTACAAGACCGGCAGATATTTCGCTGAGGACATCAATCCAAGACCGGGGGAGACCGTTGAGAGGGCTTTTGAAAAACCGGATTCGACTGTCTGGCCGAAAATTTCAATCCAGCTCTTTATTTACGATTATCTGTGGAAGTCGCTGAGAGATGAAAATACCAAAGTGTACGTGAAAAACAGCCGTGGGGAGGAAGAAGAATGCGGAGAGCGCAAGAAGATGCTTCTGGAGCACATCGATGATGAATGCCGGAACTCCATATATTGCCCGTTCATGCTCAATGCCCAGAGGAACAACAGGGTCTCTGACAGCACTTTGCCGAAGGTTCACGACGGATTGTTCCCCGAAGATGCCTTTGCCGAGTTCTCCGCCCGTCTGAAATCCCTTCTGGATGAGATTGGAAGCCGCGAAACCGTGTTCCGCCACCGCGATGGCTGCCGTCACTGTGAGTACTGTAAATACGAAACACTTTGTAGGAAATGATTGAGTTGATTACAGCATCCGCCGGCTCGGGCAAAACCTATACGCTGGCAAAGAAATATATAAAAATCCTTCTTGAGGCTTATATCAGGAACGGCTCTAAGGATACCCGGGAATTCGAGCATATCCTTGCGGTCACATTCACCAACAAGGCAACTGCGGAGATGAAGGACCGTATCCTGCAGGAACTTTACATACTTTCGCAGAACCCTGCCTTGAGCGATTACTACAAGGATTTCTGCGATTCATACGACAGGAAGACGGTTTCGGACACCGGGACGTGGAAAAGCATTCTCTACACGCTGCTCCACAATTATTCCCGCTTCAGCGTGTCCACGATTGACACTTTCTTCCAGTCGGTCCTCCGTCATTTCGCAAGGGAAATAGGAGAATTCAATTCATATAGAATCGAACTGGACCGTGACGCCCTGGTGAGCGAGGCGGCCGACAATCTTCTCTCGGGAATCACTTCTGACGAAGATCCCGTATTCAAAGTTGTAAGCGGCCTGACAGGCGAGAAAATAAGCGCCGGCAAGAAATTCAGCCCCAAACGGGAACTGACGGAAATTGCGAAGGCGCTGATGGGTGGAGAATTCACCCGTGTTCTGGAGGGTATTGAAAATGGCCCGGCCTATGATGAACTGGTTGACGAGATAAAGAAGGAAGAGCCGAAGTTCAGCAGGAGGGTGAATGATTTGGAGAAGGTTCTGAAAGCCGATGGCGAAAAGGCCGCAAAGGATTCTGTCGGGTATGCCGGGACGCTGCTCGGAGCCATAGACGGATACAATCCGGGAAATTCCAATTATGTGAAGAAGAATGTCAGAGACGGGGTCCGTTCTTATCTGGAAAACGGCAAATCCTTCACTGAGGCCTGTCTTTGCGCATTGAACGGAGATGAGGACAAGCTGTTCAATAAGAATGCACCGGATAAAGACATCTTCCTTGAAGAGAACGCTGATTTGATGGCCCGGCTCGCCTCGTCATATTCCAGAAAGAACCGGATTGCCGAACTCCTGAAGTACATTCCTCACCTGAAGTTCACCGTCAGCGTTTTCAAGGCCTTCGCGGAGGTGACCGATTCGGCCAATGTGAAGTGTCTGGAGGACACCACCAGAATTCTGTCCGAGATCATCGCCGGGAGCGATGCCCCGTTCATTTACGAAAAGATTGGAACGCGATTCGACCACTATCTGCTGGATGAGTTCCAGGACACCTCGCACGTCCAGTGGGAGAACTTCAAGCCGCTTCTCGCAGATGCTAACGCCAAGGGAGGCCGGAATCTTGTCGTAGGGGATGTCAAGCAAAGCATCTACCGCTTCAGAAATTCCGATTATACTATCCTTGACAGCGAGGTTCCGAAGGGCTTCGCGGCTTATATCAGACAAATTCCGCTCAACAGCAATTTCCGCAGCGGCCGCAATATTGTGGAATTCAACAACGACCTTTTCGCGGCCCTTGCGGAAAAGGTTGATGCGACGATGGTGACTCCGGGCAGGGTTCTGCAGGATATCTATCTGGCGCGTGATGAAAACGGTGCATACAGGGTTCCCCATACCGTAGGACAGATTGTGGAAAAGGATTTTGACGGTTTTGTGCACTACGAAAGTTTTTGCTGCGAAGATGCTGACGATGCCGGAGATAAAATCTATCCGCAGGTCGTTTCCATTGTGAAAGACCTGTGCGGACGAGGTGTGAAGAAGAAGGATATACTGATTCTTGTGAAGGGTAAGGAGCAGGGCTCCCACATTGCAGAAGACCTTCTGCGTGAGGAAATCGGAGTGTATAGCGATGACTCCCTGTTCGTCAGCAGCAACGCAGTAGCCCGCAGACTGCTCTCCGTGCTCCGTTATATGGACAACGGCAAGGATCAGATCAGCAAGGAGGTGGTGGACGGGCTCGGCGAGGACTTTCTGGAAGAAGGCGGCACGATTGCCTACTCGACGCTCGTGGAACTTTGCGAGAAAGTGATTGCCAAACTCAAAGTTGTGTATTGCACTACGCCGGATGGGGAGAAGAAATTCTCCGGCAGCATACCATACCTGAGTTCTCTGGTTGACATTGCCTCCACATATGAAAACGATTATGGAAATTCCCTCCACGCTTTCCTTGAATACTATGGCCGCAAGGATGCGAAAATCGCTTCATCCGCATCGGAAGATGCAGTGCAGATAATGACAATCCACAAATCCAAAGGTCTTGCCGGAGAATTTGTGATAGTGCCGTTCGCCCACAAGGCGGTGCTGTTCGACACTCACCATAATCAGAAGTGGTCCGAGTGCGATGATGTGCCGCTTCCGGACGGGTGTCGTGATTTTGTGTATTATGCATCGTTGTCGAAAAGCAATGCGGATTCCGCCTTTTCCGGCGCTTATGCCGAAGAATACAAGCTCAGATGCATCGATGCGATGAATCTTCTTTACGTGGCATTCACGCGTGCCCGGCATGGCCTGTATATTCTTGAGGGGAAGACCGCGAAACAGGGGGAGAATCTTGCCCGTATCGCGACTGATTATCTCGCGGGCAGGAATGACGGGCATCTTGTCAGCAATGATGACAGCGGAATGGTATATGAACTCGGCGACATTGCCGATACGGTTGCGGACTATCTGACTCCGAAATTCGAGTCAAACCGCCAAAAGAGGGAACTGCTGGATGATTTGCACCGTCAGGAACGCATTCCCGGCGATTATTCCGTATTCGAATCCCGAGCCGCCGTCCGCAATTCGGTCAAGGCCGACGAATTCTTTGACGGACTCCGCCCGGACGGAGAGCAGTGCGTGAGCGACTCCAGATTGAAGGGTGTCCTCCAGCATGCCATCCTGTCGGCCGTACATACCGTGGAGGATGTGGATGCCGCCGTTGAGGCCAAGTGGCAGGAGGGCGTCCTCGATGGAACGAAGGAAGATGCCAAGGCTTATCTTAAGGCCAAGATAGACTCTGTTTCCAAGTACGGGTGGTATGACCCCGATGCGGCAATCGTTACCGAAGAGGGGATGCTTGTGAAGACCGGGACGCTTCAGAAAAACGGTGACGGTACCGGAGAAACGCCGGTTGCTTCCCGTGAGCTCGCCGACGGGGGGATGGAATACATTGTCAGCCGCCGCCCGGACAGAATAGTCGTTCACAGCGACGGGAGAGTGGATATCGTTGACTACAAGTTCACTGCCTCGGCGGACGCAAACCTGTCGAAATATCGCCGGCAGGTCTCGGCATACTGCGAATGGTATCGTTCCCTGCCCGGATGTGGCGACAGGCAAGTGACGGGCTATATCTGGTACGTGAATGCCGACAAAGTGCATGTCGTGACGGAGTAAACCCCGAAATTGCCGTGTCAGTTGCACTTCAGTATGCCTAAGTGTCTGAAGTCCGGGCGTTTTCCCCTTT
>JAKSKJ010000036.1 GCA_024401795.1 Bacteroidales bacterium
CATCGGGACGTTTATGCCGCACTTGGCAAAGTGGTTTCGGAGTATCCCGGCGCAAAGGTTTTCGGTGACATTGGATGCTACACCCTGGGAGCCCTTCCTCCTTTCGCTGCGCTGGCGAGTTGCGTGGATATGGGGGCTTCCATCACTATGGCGAAGGGCGCCGCGGATGCCGGTGTCTTCCCCGCCGTCGCAGTGATAGGGGATTCCACTTTCACCCATTCCGGAATGACGGGGCTTCTGGATGCCGTCAATGACCGTTCCAACATCACGGTGGTGATTTCAGACAATCTCACCACGGCTATGACGGGAGGTCAGGATTCGGCCGGCACAAGCAAGTTCGAAGGAATCTGCACCGCGCTCGGCGTGGAGCCGGAGCACGTGCGTACGGTTGTCCCCCTGCCGCAGAATATGGAGGAGATTACACGCGTAATCCGCGAAGAAATCGAGTATGAAGGAGTCTCGGTCATCATCCCCCGCAGGGAATGTATGCAGACATTGAAAAGGCATCTTAAAAAATGAAAAGGGATATAATTCTTTGCGGTGTGGGAGGCCAGGGAATACTCTCCATCGCAACAATCATAGGACAGGCGGCGACCGTGGCCGGTCTGGAACTGAAGCAGGCGGAGGTTCACGGGATGAGCCAGCGCGGCGGTGACGTGCAGAGCAATCTGCGTCTGTCCACCGAAACCATCTGGAGCGATCTGATTCCTATGGGGGAAGCGGACATCATCATATCTATGGAGCCTATGGAGGCTCTCCGCTATCTTCCGTATCTGTCGCCGGACGGAATAGTCGTGACTTCATCCAAGCCGTTTGTGAATATCCCGAATTACCCTTCCGATGAGGCTCTGGAGGCGGAATTTGCGAAAGTCCCGCATCTTGTACGGCTTGACATTGAAGAGCAGGCCCGTGAAATGGGGAATCCCAGAGGTGCCAATATGGTCCTGCTTGGGGCCGCTGCACCTTATCTCGGCATCCTTTCTCCCGACCAGTTGCGTGATGCCGTGAAGGTTGTGTTCGCATCCAAGGGTTATGATGTGGTAGAGGCAAATCTGAGGTGCTTATGATTTGGAATGAAGTAAAGGAATGTATGTCCCGCGATGAGATGCGGGAACTGCAGGGAAGGCGCCTGCACAAAGTGGTGGATTATGTCTATCACCACACTCCGTTCTACAGGCGGAAACTTCAGGAAATGGATATCACTCCGGATGATATCCGCACCGTGGAGGATATTGTAAAGCTGCCTTTCACCACCAAACAGGATTTGAGGGACAATTATCCTTTCGGGCTCCAGGCCGCCCCGCAATCCGAAATAATCAGGATTCACGCATCGTCCGGCACCACCGGAAATCCCACGATTGTGGGTTATACACGGAAGGACATCGGTGTCTGGAGCGAGTGTATGGCGCGTTGCCTGACTTCATACGGCGTTGGCCGCGGTGACATATTCAGCGTTGCCTACGGTTACGGCCTGTTCACCGGAGGGCTGGGAGTGCATTACGGAGTCGAGACCCTCGGGGCGGCAGTTGTCCCGGCATCGACGGGCAATACGGAAAAACACGTCCGTCTGCTCAAGGACCTCGGCGTTACAGGAATAGCCTGCACCCCTTCCTATGCTCTCCATCTTGCGGAGACGATGGAGAAGATGGGTGTCAGTCGTGATGAGACAAAGCTCCGCGTCGGTGCGTTCGGAGCCGAGCCGTGGACGGAGAATATGAGAAAGGAGATAGAGGAGCGTCTCGGCATCAAGGCATTCAATCTCTATGGCCTGAGCGAAATAATGGGGCCTTGCGTAAGTTACGAATGTTCGGCGCAGCATAATTCCCACATCAACGAGGATCACTATCTTCCCGAGATTGTGGACCCCGTGACTTTGGAACCGCTGCCTTACGGGCAGCAGGGTGAACTTGTGTTCACTACCCTCACAAAGGAGGGGATGCCGCTTCTGCGCTACCGTACCCGCGACCTGACGAGCCTGGAAGATACTCCTTGCTCCTGCGGCAGGACTTCCGTTAAGATGACGAAGATTGTCGGCAGAAGTGACGATATGCTCATTATCCGGGGCATCAACGTGTTCCCTTCACAGGTCGAGAGCGTGCTGCTTTCCATGCCGGAGTGTGCGCCACGGTATCTGCTTGTTGTTGACCGTCAGGACAATCTTGACACTCTGACCGTTCAGGTTGAGGTCCGTCAGGAGTACTTTGACCAGGGATTCGATACACTCACTCCTATCACGGAGCTTGAGAAGAAAATTTCCGCCAGGCTCAAGAGCGTGCTCAGCATAAGCGCAAAAGTACAGGTGAAAGCCCCCAATTCACTGGAGCGCAGCGAAGGCAAGAGCAAGTTTGTGATAGACAACAGAAACATAAGATAATGAGTACAGAATTCTACAATCCCGAGGAAGCTTACAGCCGTTCGGAAATCGAAGCCCTTCAGTTGGAAAGGCTCAAGGCCACTGTTTCCCACTGTATGAACTCCGGGTTCTACAAAGCCCGTTTCGACAGCATCGGTCTGCGTCCGCAGGACATCAGGACTTTGGACGATTTGAACAGAATCCCTTTCACCACAAAGCAGGACCTGCGCGACACCTATCCTTTCGGGATAGCGTCCGTGCCTCTGAAGGACTGTACCAGGCTTCATTCTTCCAGTGGCACCACCGGCAATCCTACGGTTATCCTGCACACGAAGAAAGACTTGGAGCAATGGGCCAATGCGGTGGCACGCTGCCTGTGGATGGTCGGGTGCCGTCCGGAGGACGTGTTCCAGAACACTTCCGGATATGGGATGTTCACCGGAGGTCTGGGCTTCCAGTACGGGGCCGAGAAACTTGGGATGCTCACCGTTCCGGCGGCGGCGGGAAACACCCTGAGGCAACTTAAGTTCTTCAAGGATTTCCGCACTACCGTTGTTCACGCCATCCCCTCCTATGCGGCGCGGCTGTACGAAGTGATGTGCGAGCAGGGCATTGATCCCCGCCGGGACCTTGCGCTCAGAACCCTCGTGATCGGGGCTGAACCTCACTCGGAAGATACGCGCAGGCGCATTGAGGAAATGCTGGGAGTCAAGGCATACAATTCATTCGGAATGTCCGAGATGTGCGGCCCGGGAGTGGCTTTCGAGTGCAAAGAGCAGAACGGCCTGCATATATGGGAGGATTACTACATCGTCGAAATCGTGGATCCGCAGACTCTGGAGCCGGTGCCCGACGGAGAGGTCGGTGAACTGGTACTCACGACCATCAACAGGGAAGCTATGCCGCTTCTGCGTTACCGTACCCGCGACCTGACCCGCATCCTTCCCGGAGAATGTGCCTGCGGACGTCACCACAAACGCCTCGACAGGATGAAGGGCCGCTCTGACGATATGATTATCCTCAAGGGTGTGAATATCTTCCCCATACAGATAGAACAGATTCTCATGCAGTTCCAGGAACTCGCCACCGACTATCTCATAACCCTTCAGACTCTTGACGACAATGACGGAATGACGGTCGAGGTGGAACTTTCCGAGAGATTCTTCAATGACGACTATGCCGCTCTCCAGAGGCTTGAGAAGGAGATAACCAGACAACTCCGCGATGAGATTCTCATCACGCCGAAGGTGCGTCTGGTGCCGTTCGGCTCCATCCCCAAGGCGGAAGGCAAGGCTGTAAGAGTAAAGGATTTACGCAAACAATACTAAATATATGACAATACATCAACTTTCAGTTTTCATCGAGAACAAGTCGGGAACCCTGGTAAAGGTCCTGAAGTTGTTGAAGGAGGAGGGCATCCAACTGATAGCCTCCACAATCGCCGACACCGCCGAATACGGTATCTGCCGCATCATCTGCAGCCAGCCTTCAAAGGCTTTCGAGGTGCTGAAGGCGGCGGGTATTGCGGTCACCCTGACGGAGGTGTTCGCCGTAGAACTTGATGACGTACCCGGCCGTGCGGCCGATGCAATCGAGATTTTTGCCAATGAGGGCATCAGCATCGCATACCTTTATTCCTTCCTTCTGGGAGGGAAGGGTGTGCTTATATTCCGCACCGACAATGCGGAGAAGGCCCGTGAAGTTATTGTCTCAAGGGGACTTACGGTTGTTCCAGAGAAAGACCTTTCCAAACTGCTATGAATCCCTTGAAGAAAATCTTCAGGAAGGTAACGGGGTTTTTCTACTTCTCGGCGTTGAGGCTGAGTTGCCGTGAGTATCCGCAGGCGCAGCATACCGTTGAAGTGAACGGACAGAGGATTTTCTATGTTGTACGCGGCCCCGAAAACGGCAGGCCCGTGGTGCTTGTGCACGGTAACGGAGGCTCTCACAGAAGTATGAGAACCCAGGCTCTGCAACTTGCCAGGGCAGGATACAGGGTTTACAGTCCCGATTCGCGCGGTCAGGGGGCGAATGCACCTCTCAGCGAGTATCATTATGACGATATGGCGGAGGATCTGTATCAGTTCATCCGGACTCTCGGTCTTGGCAAGCCCGCCGTTTACGGATGGAGCGACGGAGGAATCAATGCCCTTCTTCTGGAGATGGCGCATCCCGGCACCTGCAGTCTGATGGCTGTCAGCGGAGCCAATCTTTATCCGGACTGCGGCCCCGGTTTCGAGGAGTTCAAGGCCTGGATTCTGAAAGAGGGCACGCCGATTGCAATGATGATGCTGACGGAGCCGCAGATAGACCCGAAGGATTTGGCGGCAGTGAAATGCCCCGTCCTCGTGACCGCCGGCAGGGACGACTTGATTTCCGTCGAGCACACTCAACTGATTGCGGACTCTCTGCCTTGCTCCGAACTTGAGATTTTTGAAGGCGAGAACCACGGGAGTTATATCAAGAAAAGCCCTGAGATGGGACGCAGGCTTCTCGCTTTCTTTGCGGAACATGGATATTGATTGTTCCCGTAGCAAGATAAGACCTCTCTTCCGGCAGGGTATCCCTATACCCCGGAGGAGGCTTGAGAATAGGGTTAATGCCCCCTTCGGAGTATAGGGGCACCCTGCTGAAAACAGAGTAGCCATCCACAAAAACCGGGGAGATTATGGAGGGGAACGTAAAAAGGGGATGATAACAAAATAAAATGAATATGAAAACCAAAGTAGCGATAGTAGGTTATGGAAATATCGGGAAATATGCCCTTCAGGCCCTGGAGGCGGCTCCCGATATGGAATGCGTCGGAATTGTAAGGAGCAGTGCCGACCGCTGTACGCCGGAATACCTTGCCGGAACGCCGGAACTTTCCGGGTATAAGGTTGTCACCGACATTGCCGGACTCGGACAGGTGGACGTCGCGATACTTTCCACACCATCCCGCAGTGTGGGGGAGAATGCCGGGAAATATCTGCTGATGGGCATAAGCACCGTTGACAGTTTCGACATTCACGGCGGAATTGTTGACCTTCGCAACAGTCTCAATCCCATTGCCTGCAAGGGCGGTGCCGTGAGCATCATTTCCGCCGGTTGGGATCCCGGTACGGATTCCGTCATCCGCGCACTTGTGGAAGGGATGGCTCCTTCAGGTACGACTTACACCAATTTCGGCCCCGGCCGCTCTATGGGACATTCCGTGGCCGCCGCCTCCAAATCTGGAGTTGTGAAAGCGTTGAGTATGACCGTCCCCGTGGGCAAGGGAGTTCATCGCCGCGAGGTGTTCGTGGAACTTGACGGGAGTGCGGACTTCAGCGCTGTGGAGAAGGCGATAAAGGAAGACCCGTATTTCATCAATGACGAAACTGTGGTGAAACAGGTTCCGAGTGTGGACGAGATTGACACTCATATGCACGGAGTGAAACTGGAGCGCTTCGGCGTATCCGGCAGAACGGAAGGCCAGCGTATGGAATTCAATATGAGGATAAACAACCCGGCTCTTACCGGTCAGGTGCTGGTGATGGCCGCGAGGGCCGCTATGAGGCAGGCTCCGGGATGCTATACGATGGTCGAGGTTCCGGTCATCGATTTCCTGCCCGGAAACCGTGAGGAAAACATCAAAAAACTCGTATAATGAAGATAATAATAAGCGGATATGGCAAGATGGGCCATATGGTTGAGAATGCTCTTATCGCCCGCGGTCACGAGCTTGTGATTGCCAGTGAGGACATCACGGCAGTGGAGCCGTCCGTGGCCAGGGAGTGTGTCTGCATAGATTTCACCACACCTGATGCCTTCAGGGCCAATTACAGGTTCATAGCAGAGAATTTCAAGGCTGCGGTCATAGGCACGACCGGGTGGGACGACATCCTCGGAGAAGTGGCGGCAGCTTTTTATGCGGCCGGAACGCCTATGATTTATTCTTCCAATTTCAGCATCGGAGTGAATGCAGTGTTCGCCGCGTTGGAAAAGGTGGGAGCCGTGCTCAAGGGCCATGGATATGTGCCCCATATAGAGGAAACCCATCACGTTCACAAGAAGGATGCGCCCAGCGGTACGGCCAGAACTATGGCTTCCATCGTGGAGGACAGCCTGGGCATCAGACCGGACATAACCTCCCTGCGGATAGGCGAGGTTCCCGGCACCCACGTGGTAAAGTTGAAGTCAGAGGTGGACAAGATAAAGATTTCTCACGAGGCCTTTTCCCGCGAGGGCTTTGCCGAAGGAGCCGTAGTTGCCGCTGAAATGACAGAGGGATTGAAGGGTGTTCACACGTTCAAGGAACTGATAATAAAATAATTATGACCGAGTTCAAAGGCTGTGGGACAGCATTGGTGACTCCATTCAAGGATGGAGAAGTTGACTATGATACATACGCCGCTCTGGTTGACCGTCAGGTAGCCGGAGGCGTTGATTTCCTCGTGGCTCTTGCCACTACGTCGGAGACGCCCGCTTTAAGCGATGAAGAGAAAATCAGGCTGTTGCAGATTACCGATGCCCGTTCCTGCGGACGGCCCGTGGTGGTGGGATGCGGCTCCAATTCCGTACCCGGCACCTTGGCGAATATGGCTCTGCTGGAACCGTACGGGGTTGATGCCTGGCTCATCGTGGTCCCTTTCTACAACAAACCCACCCAGGAAGGGATATACCGATATTTCCGGAAAGTGGCCGCATCCACGGAGAAGCCGGTCATTCTTTACAATGTTCCCGGGAGGACGGGAGTCAATATGAGTGCGGCCACCTGCCTCCGTCTGGCATCTGATGTCCCCAATATCGTCGCCGTAAAGGAAGCGGGCGGAAAGATTGAGCAGGTGAAGGAGATTCTTGCCGCCGCCCCCGAAGGTTTTTCCGTGCTGAGCGGGGATGATGATATGACTCTTGAGATGATGAAATACGGTGCCGCGGGAGTGATATCCGTGGCATCCAATCTTGTGCCGGACAAAGTGTCCCTGATGTGCGCCAAGGCTTTGAAAGCGGCCGTCAAGGCCGACTACGACGTTGACTGGATAGGAGCCGTTGACATCAACGGCAGCCTCCGGGCTGTCTTCAAGGCCTGTTTCGTGGAAAGCAATCCGATTCCAGTAAAGGCCGGTTTGAGCCTTATGGGACTTTGTTCCGCAGAGATGCGCCTGCCTCTGACCGAGGCCTGTGCGTCCACACTTGCCACTATGGAAGAGGCGCTGGCTATACGCTGAGTATGTCGTTGATGATGCCGGACGCGGCAAATTTCGCTCCTTCTCCGGAACCTTTCAGCACCAGAGGGGAAGAGAAGAAATCACTCTTTATCGAGATTACGTTTTCAGTGCCGCTTATCCAATAGAAGGGACTGTCCATTCCGACCAGTTGCATCCTGATGGCCGCTTTGAATCCCAGAGGGGATTTAGGAGCCTTGACGACGGATGCGACGAATCTCTGCCTCTTGTTCATTTCATCAAGTTCTTTCTCGCGGGCGATGAATTCCGGCTCGTCTTCTTCAAGCTTGCGGTAAAATTCTTCAAGGGAGCAGTCGAAGAATTCTTTGCCGAGCATAGGCTCAATCTCCACATCGGAACTTTCAAGGGGAATGCCGGCTTCTCGTGCAAGAATAAGGATTTTCCTGAGGGCATCCTGCCCGCCGAGATCCATTCTGGGGTCTTTTTCCGTGAGTCCGATGTCCTGTGCCTTCTTCAGCAGCGTGGCGAAACTCTCGGTATTCGCTCCGTCATATCCGGTGATGATATTGTTCATAGTGCAGGAAATGACGGCCTCTATGGATTGGAGAGAATCCGGGTTCACAGCACCGCTGGAGAAAGATTCCATCACGGGGATGGCCGCTCCCACGGTCGTGTCGTAACGGAAACTGGCACCGTTTACCAGAGCCTCCGATTTCATTGAGGCGTATTTGGCAAAAGGTACGGAAAGAGCCCTTCTGTTGGAACTCACGACGCTGATGCCTCTGCGGAAGAAGGCCGTGTAGGACTCCTGAAGGGTTTCGCTGTTGGAACAATCCACGAACACGGCTCCTCGGGATGCGTTTTCCAGAACGGCATCGGTAAATCCGCAGGCCTTGCCGCAGTTCCCGGACTTCAGACGTTTCTCCACGTCCTCCGGCTTGATGCCTTCGCGGTCAATCACATAAGCTTTGCTGTTCGCAATGCCGGCTATGCGTATCTCCTTCCCGGTTTTTTCGGCTATGTTTGCGGCTCCGTCCCTTATCATCCCCACGAGGGCTTTTCCGACGGCTCCGTATCCTGCCACGTAAATGTCTGTCACAGAATTGTTTTTCTGCTCGAAGAAATCCTTATGTATGGCTTTCAGGGATTCCTTCTCCTGCTCGGAGTGGACGATGACGCAGACATTCCCATCCTCAACGGAGGCACGGATGATGCGTATTCCGGCCTTTTTCAGCACGGCCGTCGCCCTTTCCAGCGCGGCTTCCGCATCGGGTTTCCCTTCGCCCACTATGTGAAGTACGGAGTTTTCGCCGCTTCCGGCGCTTGCGACACCTTTCCATACAGGAACATCTGAAACACATCTGTCGCTTATGACCGTTCCCGGATTGGAGGGGTCGAAAGTGTTCCTGATATTGATGGCTATTCCGGCCTCCATAGCGGGTGCGATGGTGGGGGGATAGAGCACTTTCGCTCCGTATCTCGCCAGATCAAGGGCCGCCTTGTAGGATATGTTGGGGATTGTGCGTGCGGTCGGGACATCCTTGGGATTGGTTGTCATTATTCCCGGAACGTCCGTCCATATTTCCAGGTCTGAAGCCTTGCAGCCGGCGGCGAAGATGGCGGCGCTGTAATCGGAACCGCCGCGTCCCAATGTGGTTACCAGCCCCTCCCTGTCCGAGCATATGAATCCCGGAGCCACGAAAACTTCAATTTCGGGATGCGCATCTACGGTTGCCATAATATACGGATAAGACAGGCTTTCGATAACCTTGCCTTCGTCCGCCCTTATTAGGGATCGGGAATCTATCCACTGAGTCCTGATGCCGTCGCAGGCGAGTTTCCGGGCTATTATCTTGGTGGAGAGAATTTCTCCGTATGCCTCTATGTGGGGAGTTCCGGCTGCCAAAAGGTCGAAAATTTTCCTGCACTCGTCCAGGCTTTCCTCCCTTTCCCTGCCGGTGAACAGGCGGCGGATTATTTTCTCGTGCCTGCCCGTAAGTTCGGGTGTAACACCTTCATTCAGAAGA
This sequence comes from Bacteroidales bacterium, assembly GCA_024401795.1. Lineage (GTDB taxonomy): Bacteria > Bacteroidota > Bacteroidia > Bacteroidales > UBA932 > Cryptobacteroides. The sequence goes on from JAKSKJ010000036.1 coordinate 9,528, forward strand.
GTGTCGGTGCATCCTTTGATGGCGGAGCAAACGAGAATAACTCTGTCCCGTTTTGCAATATCGCAGACAATGTCGAGGACCTTCGATATGTTGGTGGCATCGGCGACGGAAGAACCGCCGAATTTCAGAACGTGCATAATTTTTCTTTTTCACAAAACTACGAAAAAAAGTGTAACTTGCATCCGGAATGAGGAAATTGATTTTGTTGCGGATTCTGATTCCGCTTTGCTGCGCTGTTCTGCTGACATCCTGCGCTTCCGCTCTGGTCAGTTGGGGATTGGCAGCGCCTAGGACTCCTGCAAGGATTGA
>JAKSKJ010000037.1 GCA_024401795.1 Bacteroidales bacterium
CCGATGACAGGACACTTGAATCCCTGGCACAGGAACTGCAGGCCGCTCAGCAGGCCGCCGCTGAAGCAAAATAACGGTAAAAATCAACTGAATGCAACACAAGGTAATAGATGCTAACGATGTTGTGATCAGATTTGCGGGGGACTCGGGAGACGGTATGCAGTTGACCGGGTCTCTTTTCGCAGATATGTCAGCAATATACGGTAACGGCCTCTCCACTTTCCCGGACTATCCCGCAGAGATTCGTGCGCCTCACGGCACCGTTTCCGGAGTGTCCGGATTCCAGGTTCACATAGGCAACACCGAGGTCAATACTCCAGGTGATATGTGTGATATGCTCATTGCGATGAATCCGGCGGCGCTCAAGGCCAACGCCAAATGGTGCAAGCGCCACGCTATGATTCTCGTCGATGAGGATGCTTTTGACGAGACCGGAATGAAAAAGGCCGGTTTCAAGACGGACAATCCCTTCACGGAACTTTCCGTGGAAGACAGAACCCTCATCGTGGCTCCCATCACAACTATGACGAAGGAGAGCCTGAAGGACAGCGGAATGGACCAGAAAGCCATTCTGAAATGCAAGAATATGTTTACCCTCGGCATAGCCTGCTACATCTTCAACAGACCGTTGGAACCCATCTTCCTCTATCTGGAGAAGAAGTTCTCAAAGAAGCATCCCGAGGTGATCGAGCCCAACAAGAAGGTCATTCAGGACGGAGTCAACTATGCGGCCAACGTGCAGGCGATTCCGAACACCTACACCATCGAGCCCGTCAAGTCCGCAAAGAAGGGGACTTACCGCAACATTACCGGCAATCAGGCTGTCGCCTGGGGCCTTCTCGCCGCATCGGAGAAATCCGGGCTGCCCCTTTTCTGCGGTTCGTACCCCATCACTCCGGCCACGGGTATTCTTGAGGAACTTGCCATACACAAGAGTCTCGGCGCAAAGACATTGCAGGCTGAGGATGAGATAGCCGGAATCTGCACCGCCATCGGAGCATCTTTCGCAGGCAACCTTGCCGTGACCACCACTTCCGGACCCGGCCTGTCTCTCAAGTCGGAGGCTCTCGGACTTGCAGTGATGGCTGAACTTCCTCTGGTCGTGGTCGATGTCCAGCGTGGCGGCCCCTCGACGGGACTCCCCACCAAGACGGAGCAGACTGACCTCAATCAGGCCCTTTACGGAAGAAACGGAGAGTGCCCCATTCCGGTGATATGCGCCCATTCCCCCGCGAACTGCTTCTTCGCGGCTTTTCAGGCGGCAAAGATAGCTCTGGAGCATATGACCCCCGTCATCCTGCTCTCCGAGGGCTTCCTCGGAAACGGCAGCGAGCCGTGGCTCATACCGTCCATGTCGGAATATCCCGAAATCAAACCGCCGTTTGCCACGGGAGCGATGGCGCCCGGTGAGAGGTTCCATCCCTTCGAGAGAGACCCCGAGACCTTGGTCCCCAAATGGGCCATTCCCGGACAGAAAGGATATGAACACAGAGTGGGAGGCCTGGAGAAAACCCACGAGGGAGTGCTTTCCACCGACCCTGTGAACCACGAGACTATGGTCCGTGAGAGGGCGGAAAAGGTCGCAAGGATAGCGGCGGACATTCCTGAACTGAAGGTTCGCGGCGCCGAGTCCGGCAAACTGCTGGTAGTAGGCTGGGGAGGCACTTACGGGCATATTTCGAGTGCCATCCACGACCTTCAGGCGGAGGGTGTGGAAGTGTCCTACACGCATTTCGACTACATCAACCCGCTTCCTTCCAACACGGAGAAGGTGTTCTCCGGATTCGACAGGATTCTGGTGTGCGAATTGAACTCCGGCCAGTTCGCCGATTACCTGCGCGCGAAGTTTCCGGAGAAACATTTCGTCAAGTTCAACAAGATTCAGGGACAGCCTTTCCTTGTAGAGGAAATCAAATCCGCTGTCAGAAAGGAGATATAGATTATGGCAAATCTGACATCAAAGGATTTCAAGAGCGACCAGGAAGTGCGCTGGTGCCCGGGCTGCGGCGACCACGCCGTGCTCGCCGCATTGCAGCGTGCCCTCCCTAAGGTCAGCCAGGCACTCCATTATGAAAAGGAGCGTTATGTAATCGTTTCCGGAATAGGCTGTTCGTCGCGACTTCCATACTATATGGATACCTACGGTTTCCACAGTATCCACGGCAGGGCAACGGCAATCAGCACCGGCATCAAGGTGGCCAATCCCTGGCTTACCGTCTGGCAGGCCTGCGGTGACGGGGATGCCCTTGCAATCGGAGGCAACCATTTCATTCATGCCATCCGCAGGAACATAGACATCAACGTCATACTGTTCAACAATCAGATTTACGGTCTGACGAAGGGACAGTACAGCCCGACGTCCAAGTTAGGAACCATCACCAAGACTTCACCCTACGGCACTGTGGAACATCCGTTCAACCCCGGTTCTCTGGTACTGGGAGCCAAGGGCACCTTCTTCGCCCGTTCTCTGGACGTGGAGCTTGCCCTCAACGAGGAGATTATGACAGCGGCGGCTCTCCACGACGGATGCTCCGTGATGGAGATGCTTACCAACTGCGTGATTTTCAATGACGGGGCGCACAAGAGTCTGTCGGACCCCGCCGTCAGGGCAGACCATACCATCATCCTCAGGGACGGGGAGAAAATGGTGTTCGGGCGCGACCGTGACCGCGGCCTGGTGTTCGACGGCAGGAAAATCCGCGCCGTGCGCATCGGCGAAGGCGGATACACCATTGACGACATTATGGTCCACGACTCCCACTCGGATGACATCGGCCTGCATATGGCCCTTGCCGAGATGAAGGGGCCGGACTATCCCGTGGCTCTGGGCGTCATCCGCGACGTGAAGGACATCACATACGATGACGGTGTCCGTGATCAGGTTAAGGAAGTAATGGCAAAATCCAGGATTCACTGTGTGGATGACCTCCTCCGCAGTGGCAGCACCTGGGAAGTAAAATAAAGTATTATGAAGACATCAGAAATAATGGCCCGTCTGCGGGCGAAGTACCCTGGCGAGAACGAATATCTCCAGGCAGTGCAGGAAGTTTTGGAAAGCATAGAGGATGTATATAACGAGCATCCTGAATTTGAAAAGGCGAAGATAGTGGAGAGGATGGTTGAACCCGACCGCATCTTCAGTTTCCGTGTCACCTGGATAGATGACAAGGGCGAGGTGCAGACCAACACAGGATACCGCATCCAGTTCAACAGCGCCATAGGCCCCTACAAGGGCGGCCTCCGTTTCCACAAGGCGGTGACACCCTCGATGCTCAAGTTCCTCGGTTTCGAGCAGACATTCAAGAACGCCCTTACCACTCTTCCTATGGGTGGAGCCAAGGGAGGTTCTGATTTCGACCCGGTGGGTAAGAGCAATGCCGAGATTATGCGCTTCTGCCAGGCATTTATGCTGGAACTCTGGCAGTGTATAGGTCCGGACCAGGACATCCCGGCCGGAGATGTGGGTGTGGGAGGCCGTGAGATAGGATATCTCTACGGAATGTACAAGAAGCTCGCCCGCGAGTACAATACCGGTGTCCTCACCGGAAAGGGCGCGACCTGGGGAGGCTCCATCCTCCGTCCGGAAGCCACCGGTTTCGGTGCTCTCTATTTCACCCAGAACCTTCTCCACAAGGCGGGGAAGGACATCAGGGGATGCAAGGTCGCCATCAGCGGATTCGGCAACGTGGCCTGGGGTGCCTGCACAAAGGCTACGGAACTCGGAGCGAAGGTCGTGGCGATTTCCGGCCCCGACGGAGTGTGTGAGATTCCCGACGGCATCACGCCGGAAATGATAGCCTATATGCTCGAAATGCGCGCGTCCAACCGCAACCGGGTTCAGGATATGGCCGACAAATTCCCCGGCAAGGCAAAGTTCACGGCCGGAAAGAAGGCCTGGAGCGTCAAGTGCGACATTGCTCTGCCCTGCGCATTCCAGAACGAACTTTCAGAGGATGATGCAAAGGAACTCAAGGCAAACGGCACCTGGTGCTGCTGCGAAGTCTCGAATATGGGATGCCAGCCCGGTGCAATCCATTATTTCCAGAACAACGGAGTGCTTTTCGCTCCCGGAAAGGCAGTCAACGCCGGCGGCGTGGCCACATCCGGTCTGGAAATGACTCAGAACGCCAGCCACATCAGTTGGAGCGGCAGGGAGGTCGATGAGAAACTTCATTTCATTATGGACAGCATTCACGAAGCCTGCGTGAAGTACGGCACCCGGCCTGACGGCTCTGTCGATTATGTGAAGGGAGCCAATATAGCGGGTTTCATGAAGGTTGCCACAGCAATGCTCGAACAGGGAATAATATAAAGGCATATGGACGAAAATAAAGCTTTCATAAACGGATTTCTGGATAATTTCGACGCCGTAAATCCCGGGGAACCCGTCTTCCGGCAGGCCGTCGCCCTTTCTCTGGAAGCCGTTGCCCCCTACATCCTTGACCACCCTTCCGTCGAGGACCAGAATGTGATGGACAGGCTCACGGAGCCGGAATTGGCCGCATCGTTCAGGGTTGTCTGGACGGACGACGAAGGTGAGCCCAGAGTCAACAGGGGCTTCTTTGTGAGGATGAACTCCGCTTTGGGCAAATGCCGCGGCAGGCTGCGTTTCCACAGCGGCGTCAATATGGATGTCATCAAGTATCTGGCATACGAGCAGACATTCGCCAATGCCCTCGCCGGGACAGTTGCGGGCGGATGCGCCGCCGGTTCCGATTTCTCCGTCCGCGGCAAATCCGACACGGAAGTAATGAACTTCTGCCAGAGTTTCGTTACTGAGCTGCAGAAATACTGCGGCTCCTCGGAATTCACGGCTGAGGTGGGTGTGAGCGAAAGGGAGGCCGGCTTTATCTTCGGCCAGATGCGTCGTCTGAAAGGGGAGGATGCCGTCCGGCCCTCCACGCTGGACGTTGATGCCTGCGTTGTGCCGGAAGGGCTTTCCGGCAAGACGGTTGCCCTGTCCGGTTCCGGCAAGACAGCCCAGTACGTGGCGTCGGAACTTGTGGCTTCCGGAGCCAGAGTGGTGGCAATGTCCGATTCCGAAGGCTTTATCTATGACCGTGCCGGAATGGACGAGGCGAAACTCGCCTACGTTGCGGAGCTGAAGAACGTGTTCCACGGCTCTCTCAAGCGCTACGTCGAGAAATATCCTCAGGCCGAATACTTCAAGGGAGAACATCCCTGGAGCGTGAAGTGCGATGCCGCCATAGCCTGCGCCTGCCAGAATGAGATTAACGCCGATGAGGCGAAGAAACTCCTGAAGAACGGCTGCACTCTGGTGGAGGAACTCTCCGGTATGTCGTCTTCCGCCGAGGCCTCGGCCGTCTTCGCCGCATCCGGAATCACATATATGTCTTCCTGCCTCGGTGGGGAGAAGTGTGTAGGTGCATTCTCGCGTATTGCGGAGGCAATGCTTTCCCAGGGACTTGTATAATGAACTATTTATGAAAACTCCAATTATCGTGGCAGCGGCCTGCGCGGCGCTGCTCTGTGCGTGCAAAATGGAAAATCCGCTTCTGAGCGAGTCGCCGCTTCCTTATGGCGCCCCGCAGTTCGACAAGATTAGGAATGAGCATTATCTCCCCGCTTTCGAGCAGGGCATAAAGGAGGGAAAGGCCGAGATTGATGCCATCGTGGCCAATCCCGAAGCTCCCGGTTTTGAAAATACAATCGTGGCTCTGGAGGAGAGCGGAAAGACTTTGAGCAGGGTCTCGGGTATTTTCTACAATCTTATGGAAGCCGACACCGATGACGAAAAGCAGGAGATTGCAGAAAAGATATCTCCGATGATGACGGAGTACTCTATGTACGTCTCGCTCAACGAAGGGCTGTTCGCCAGAGTGAAGGCAGTGTATGAGCAGCGCGAAAGCCTCGGCCTTGACAGGGATCAGATGAGGCTCCTCGAAAAGACCTATAAGGGTTTCGTCCGCGGGGGTGCTAATCTCAACGCGGAGGACAAGGAGAAATACAGCAAACTGAATGAGCGCCTGTCGCTTCTTGAACTCCGTTTCGGCAAGAACGCCCTCGGCGCCACCAATGCTTTCAAACTCAATCTTACGGACGAGGCGGACCTCGAAGGGCTTCCCCAGTTCGTGAGGGATATGGGTGCCGCCACGGCGAAGGAGAACGGTCAGGAAGGCTGGACCTTCGACCTTACCTATCCGAGCTACAGCCCGTTCATGCAGTACAGCTCGCGTCGCGACCTCAGGAAGACGCTTTATATGGCTTCCGCCACCAAGGCTGTGGACGGAGAATTCGACAACACCGGGATCTGCAAGGAAATCGTCGGTATCAGAATCGAAATGGCCAACTTGCTGGGATACAAGACCTACGCCGATTATGCGGTGGAAGGCAGGATGGTGGGTTCCGTTGACCGTGTGCACTCGTTTATGAAGGAACTCCTCGACCCGTCACTTCCCGCAGCGCGCGCCGAGGTGGCCGCAGTGCTCAAGTATGCCAAGGCCAATGGATTCGAGGACAACGAACTTCAGCCCTGGGACTTTTCCTATTGGTCCGAGAAGTACAAGGATGCGCATTACGCCCTCAACGACGAAATTCTCAAGCCTTACTTCAAGCTGGAGGACTGCATAGATGCGGTGTTCGGACTCGCGACAAGACTTTTCGGCATCAGTTTCGAGGAGAGGACGGACATTCCCGTGTATCATAAGGATGTGAAGGTTTATGACGTGAAGGATGCAGACGGGCGTCATCTGGCATTGTACTATGTGGATTTCTTCCCCCGTGCCTCCAAGAGGTCCGGTGCATGGATGACGGAATTCCGCGGCCAGAGCATAAAGAACGGGGTGGAGTACCGTCCGTTCGTGAGCATCGTGACCAATTTCAGCAAGCCCACGGAGACCGCACCCTCGCTTCTTACCCATTACGAATTGACAACCTTTATGCACGAATTCGGCCATTCCCTTCACGGAATGTTGACGGAAGGACGTTATGAATCCCTTGCCGGGACCAACGTCGATCACGATTTCGTGGAACTGCCTTCGCAGATAATGGAGAACTGGGGCTATGAGAAAGACTTCCTGAAACCCTTCGCAAAGCATTATGAGACCGGAGAAGTGATTCCCGACGAACTGATAGACAAGATTGTTGCCTCGCAGAACTATCTGGCCGCCTATCTTCAGGTCCGCCAGCTTCAGTTCGGCACCATAGATATGGCCTGGCATACACTCACCTCCCTACCCGAAGAAGGGACCGTGGAATTCGAGAAGAAGGCGGTAGAGCCTCTTCTCACACTGCCCGCAGTGGAAGGAGCCTGTTCATCCACCACCTTCGGCCACATCTTCTCCAACAACTACTGCGCCGGCTACTACTCCTACAAATGGGCCGAGGTAATTGCTGCCGATGCATACTCGCTGTTTGAGGAAAAAGGCATCTTCAACAACGAAGTGTCCGGCTCTTTCCGCGAGAACGTTCTCTCCAAGGGAAGCACCGAGGAGGAAGCCGTGCTCTACCGCAGGTTCCGCGGCCACGACCCGGAGCCGAAGGCTCTTCTGGTGAAGCTCGGAATCCTCAAATAAGTAGAATCCGGCCAATAGGCGCATCAGCGCCGTGTCGAAGGTAAGACAAAAGTAAAAGGGGATGACTTTCCGGTCATCCCCTGCTTTATTGTTGATTGAGAATTACTTCACAATCAGGTAGTGCTTTCCGAAACGTTCGAAGGCGGCTCTTTCGAGGGCCTCGCGGTCGTCCGGATGGGCGATTGAGGTCAGGAGGCGTGCGCGCTCCTGATAGCTCTTGCCATAGAGGTTGACTGCACCCCACTCGGTCACAACCCAGTGTACGTGGAATCTTGAAGTCACGACTCCGGCGCCTTCCTTCAGGACAGGCGATATCTTGGATACACCCTTCTTCGTGCGTGAGGACATTGCGATGATGGGCACGCCTTCCTCTGCAAGGGATGCTCCGTAGATGAAGTCAATCTGTCCGCCGACACCGCTGAAGTGCTTGGTTCCGATGGAATCCGCACATACCTGTCCGGTGATGTCCATCTCCACAGCCGAGTTGATGGCTGTCATACGGGGGTTCTTGCAGATTACGAAAGGATCGTTTGTGTAACCTACGTCCATCATCAATACGTCGGGGTTGTTGTCGATGAAGTCATAGACTTTCTGCGACCCCATAAGGAAGGTGGATACAATCTTGCCCTTGTCGGTAACCTTGTTGGAGCCGTTTATGACACCCTTCTCGACCAGGTCGAGTACACCGTCGGCAAACATCTCAGTGTGGATACCCAGGTTCTTGTGGTTCCCGAGTTTTGCAAGAATTGCGTTGGGGAGAGCACCGATTCCGAGTTGGAGACAGGCACCGTCCTTGATGAGGGGAACACAGTTCTCTCCGATGGCCAGGTCGGTCTCGTCGGGAACAACGACTTTGGCCTCCATAAGGGGAGTGTCATCCTGGACGAAGATATCAATCTGATCCAATGAAATCATTGCCTGGCCGAAGGCGCGGGGGACGTGAGGATTGACTACGGCAATCACTGTCTTTGCACACTCCACGGCAGCGAGGGTGGCATCAACGCTGGTGCCGAGGGATACCATTCCGTTCTCGTCGGGAGGGCATACCTGAATCATAGCGACATCGCAGGGCACGGCACCGCAACGGTACAGTTTCTGGGTCTCGGAGAGGAATACCGGGATGTAGTCGGCATAACCGCTCTGAACGCCCTTGCGGACATTGGCTCCGATGAAGAAACCCTGGTGGAAGAAGATTCCGCTGTATTTCTCATCGGCGTAAGGTGCGGGACCTTCCGTATGCAGATGATGGATGCGGACATCTTCCAGTTCGCCGGCATCGCCTCTGCGGCACAGGGCCTGAATCAGGCACTGCGGTGCGCTTGCAACGCTGCTGAAATGGATATGGTCACCGGATTTGACAACCTTGACGGCTTCGTCCGCACTGACATAGTTGATCTGTTTCATAAGCTTTTACTTTTCTAACATAAGTTTCATCATCGTAGCGGCAGAATAAGCCACGGGAGTACCGGGGCCGAAGATTGCCGCAACTCCCGCCTTGTAGAGGAAGTCATAGTCCTGAGTGGGGATTACACCGCCGGCAACGACCATAATGTCCTCGCGTCCGAGCTTGCGGAGTTCTTCGATGAGTTGGGGAATGAGTGTCTTGTGACCTGCGGCAAGCGAGGATGCACCAACGATATGCACGTCATTCTCGACGGCTGCGCGTGCGGCCTCTTCCGGAGTCTGGAAGAGAGGTCCCATATCCACGTCATATCCGCAGTCGGCGTAACCTGTGGCTACGACCTTTGCACCGCGGTCGTGTCCGTCCTGTCCCATCTTGGCGATGAAGATACGGGGACGGCGTCCTTCCTTCTTGGCGAATTCGTCTGTAAGGCGGACAGCTTCCTCGAACTGCGCGTCCTTCTTGTATTCTGAACTGTACACTCCTGAAATGGTTCTGATTGTTGCCTGATAACGTCCTACAACTTTCTCGCAAGCATCGCTTATCTCACCGAGGGTGCAGCGCAGTTTGGCGCACTCGATGGCGGCTTCGAGAAGATTGCCCTTCTTTGTACGCACCACTTCGGTAAGAGCGTCGAGAGCTGCGCGGCAGGCCTTTTCGTCACGATTCGCGCGAAGTGCCGCGAGAGACTCTTCCTGCTGCTTTCTTACCTCAGCGTTGTTGATCTCGAGGATATCGATGGGATCTTCGTGATCAAGAGCGTACTTGTTGA
>JAKSKJ010000038.1 GCA_024401795.1 Bacteroidales bacterium
TATCACCTGCCCAACGGGAGCCAACCCGTTCATATCCTCGGCGCAGGCTATTATTTCTCATTCTGACAAGATGAAAAGGAAGATATATGTGACCTTGTTGCTATTGATGCTTGTTTTAACAGCGTCGGCTCAAAGCTGGCGCAGCGCCGAATGGCCTGTCTTGAAACACTATGACGCCGATCATCTTTACAGGGTTGCACTGCCTCTCGGCGGAATCGGTACAGGCACGGTCTCGCTTGGAGGACGCGGTGAACTCCGGGACTGGGAGATAATGAACGTTCCCGCCAAGGGATTCAGCACCATCACCACAGGCAATGACGCCCCTATGTTCGCCATTTTCGCGAAACCCGTGAATTCCGCGCCGCAGACAAGGCTTTTAGCAGGGCCTCTTTACCCTTATGAATACCTGCATTACGAAGGACGGCCCGCAAATCATCACGGTCTCCCCCGCTTCAGCGAAGCATCATTCGATGCCGCATATCCTTTCGGACAGGTCAGCCTCAGTGACCCTTCGATGCCGGTCAAAGTCCTTGTCAAGGGATTCAACCCATTGATTCCCGGAGATTCCGAAGCGAGCGGTCTGCCAATCGCAATTCTCAGTTATGAAGTGACCAACACGTCCGACACCCCGGTAGAGGTGGCAGTCTGTGGCGCAATACGCAACTTCATCGGCAAGGACGGGCAGAAATTCACCCTGAACTGGAAAGGCGACAGAATTCCTTCCGGAGGAAGCGACAATCACAACGAATACCGCGAATCCGGCCACATAAAAGGAATTTATTTCAACAGCGACGGACTCAAAGCGGACGATGCCGCACTGGGCAATTTCTGCCTGTCAACGGATTCCCGCGGAGAAGTCACGTACCGCACCTGTTCAACCGACAACAGCTGGTCCAATTCGATGCTCAACTTCTGGGATGATTTCAGCGATGACGGCAGAATATCAAATCCCAAGGAAAGCATACGCGCAAGCGTCGGGAAAGACAAGGATCCAATGGGAGCGCTGAGTGCCGGAACCGTCATAGGTCCCGGGCAGACTGCCGCGTTCAATTTCTTCATAACCTGGAATTTCCCCAACCGTTACGCCTGGTCCAAGAGCGTAGTCGGCAACTATTACAGCACAAAGCACCCGGATTCCTGGAACACTGCCTTGGAGACAATACCTCTGATTCCGGAACTGGAGAGAAGGACACTGGCTTTCGTCAATGCCTTCCTGAACTCGTCTCTTCCCGAACCGGTAAAGGAAGCGGCTCTGTTCAATCTGAGCGTACTGCGTTCCCAAACCGTATTCCGCACGGAAGACGGACATATGATGGGTTGGGAAGGAGTAATGGATAATTACGGTTCCTGCGCAGGTTCCTGCACTCACGTCTGGAACTATGAAGTCGCCACGCCATTCCTCTTCGGAGATCTCGCGCGCACCATGCGCGACGTTGAATTCGCCTGGTCCATGCTCCCTGACGGGCAAATGGATTTCCGCGCCAATCTACCCCTCGGCAGCGTTCCCGACAAGGGACAAATGGCCGCGGACGGGCAGATGGGGTGCATAATGAAGCTGTACCGCGAATGGCAGCTGAGCGGGGACAATGACTTTCTGAAACGTTACTGGCCGGCTTGCAAGGCAGCTTTAGGCTTCGCCTGGAAGGAGCACGGCTGGGACGGGAACTGCGACGGAGTGATGGAAGGAAGCCAGCACAATACTATGGATGTCAGTTACTTCGGTCCCAATCCACAGATGCAGTTCTGGTATCTGGGTGCATTGAGGGCTGCTGAGGAAATGGCCATTGCAATGAAAGACAAAGCCTTCGCACGCAAATGCAGAAGTCTTTTCAAGGAAGGGGCTGAATGGACAGACTCCCATCTTTTCAACGGAGAATACTATGAGCAGAAAATCACGGATCCCGAAACGTTCGAATTCCTGCCTGAAGATTCCGACCTCATCCCTCCGTACCAACTTGGCAAGGCCTGTCTGGTGGACCAGCTCGTAGGCCAATATATGGCACATATCTGCGGGCTGGGTTATCTTGGAGACAGGGATCACATACGCACCGCACTGCAATCGGTGATGAGATACAATTTCGTCGAAGATTTCAGTTCGCATTTCAACAATATGCGTTCATACGTGATTGGAAATGAAAGCGGGCTGCTGATGGCCTCCTGGCCCAAAGGCAGGCTTGAGGTACCGTTCCCCTACTTCCCGGAATCAATGACAGGATTCGAATATACCGCCGCCGCAGGAATGTTGTACGAAGGGCTGGACGGTGCCGCCCTCAAATGCATCAAGGCCATCCGCGACCGCTTCGACGGGGCAAAACGAAATCCGTTCGACGAGCCGGAGTGCGGACATCATTACGCCCGATCAATGGCCAGCTGGGCTGCTGTAATTGCCCTGAGCAATTTCCATTATTCCGCAATTGACAAGAGTTTCAGAATCACAGGGCATCCCGGTTCCTGGTTCTGGAGCAACGGTTCCGCCTGGGGCACGGTCGAAGTATCGGAGAGAAGCGCAACGCTCAATGTTTTCGAAGGCTCTCTTTCACTCAAGACATTCACTTGCGGAAACCGCAGTTTCAAGGGGCACTTCGAGGCCAGCCCGGGTTTATCCTGTTCCTGGAACCTGACAGCAGTTCCGCAGCTCTCTCCCAAGCGGAACTAAAATAAATATTCCGTATCTTTGTAAGATTTATGAAGGACAGCTACGCACTTGTGACGGGAGCCAGTTCCGGTATCGGATACCAGTATGCACGGGAGATGGCTTCACGCGGATACAGGCTCATCATTGTAAGCAATGAGCCGGACGAACTGTCTTCAAAGGCGGAACTCCTCCGCTCGGACTTCGGAGTGGAAGTCATTGATGTCGCCATGGATCTGGGGGTCCAAAGCGCAGCGCAGGAACTCCATCGCTTCTGCACGGAGCGCCGGCTTGAAGTCGAGGTGCTCATCAACAATGCCGGAGTCTATCACGACCGTGATTTCCTTGAGGATTCCGAGGCCTTCAACTCTCTCATCCTCAATCTGCACGTCTATACACCGGCAATGCTGGTATTTCATTTCGGCAAGGATATGGAATCCCGGGGGAAGGGTTATATCCTCAATATGAGTTCCATCACCTCGGATATGGCCATTCAGCGTATGGCCACCTATTCCTCCACAAAAGCGTTTCTCAAGAATTTCTCCCGGTCCACGCATATCGAGCTGTTCCGGAAAGGAGTATACGTCACCTGCGTCCGCCCCGGAGCTGTCGCCACAGGGCTCTATAACCTGAAACCATCGGCGCTGAAGGCCGGCCTGGCATTAGGCTATATAATCACCCCTGAAAAATTGGCCCGCAAAGCCGTGAATGCTTTGTTCAAGGGCAGACCGCGCATCACTCCCGGATTCTCAAGCAAACTTCTGGTCATACTGGTGAGCATCATCCCGACAGGAGCCTTGAAACTGATACGCAGATTGAAAATTTTCTAAGAAATGAACTGTCTGCTGCTGTACTATACCGGAACCTTCAACACACGTTTCGTCACGGGGAAACTCAAGACTCGTCTGGAAACGGAAGGCTGGTCCGTCACCTCATACGAGATTGATCCCCTCAACAACGAAAGCTTGGATCTGTCCTCCTACGACATAATCGGCCTCGGCTACCCCATATACGGCTACTGCGCCCCATACGCCTTCCTCAGGTTCGTCCGCGCCCAGAAATTTCCCCGCGGAATGAGAATCTTCATCTACAAGAACTCCGGAGAGACAGAGCACGCCAATGACGCTTCATCCAAATATCTTGTGCGCAAACTCCGCCGTGACGGGGCCCACGTCGGCAACGAATACCATTTCCTGATGCCCTACAACATCCATTTCCGTTTCGACGAGAAACTGGTGAAAGAGATGCTCTCGATGGATGACAGGCTGATGGACATTCTTGCCTACGAGCTCACACATAATATAGAGAACAAGCAGAAATACAAGCTCTGGCCGCGGCTGGTTTCCTCGGTGGTTTCAAGGCCGCAGTACATAGGAGGAAACGTAAACTCCTTCCTCTACAGAGTCGATATGGACAAATGCATCGGCTGCGACCTGTGCATCAAACGATGCCCGACTCAGAATATTTTCCGCGATGCAGAGGGGACGATCCGTTTCCACCACCGGTGTCTTATGTGTATGAGGTGCTCCCTGTATTGTCCCCAAGATGCCATCCACATAGGTTTCCTTGAGGATTGGGGATGGAAGGTCAACGGCGGCTACGATTTGCACGCCATAGAGAAAATGCCGGCAGGAGAACCGGTCATCACGGAGAAGACCACCGGTTTTTTCAAATGCTATATAGAAACATATGCAAAAATAAACTCCCGCCACAAGGAGATTTTCGGAGAATGAACAATGAATAAAGAATCCATTCTTTTCACCCAATACAAACTCGGCCCCGTCACACTAAGGAACAGGGTCATACGGTCTGCCGCCTTCGAGTCGATGGGAAAGGACTTCGGACCCACTCAGATGCTTAAGGATTATCACGTCAGCGTGGCCCGCGGCGGTGTGGGAATGACCACTCTGGCCTACGCCGCGGTCAACCGTGGCGGCATCTCGTTCAACAGCCAATTGTGGCTGCGCGACGAAATTGTGCCCGCTCTCAGGGACATCACGGACGCCGTCCACGCCGAGGGTGCGGCAGTCGGGATACAGATAGGCCACTGCGGCAACATGACACATTGGAGCACGGCAGGGGTTTTCCCGACCGGGGCATCATACGGATTCAACCTGTACTCACCCACTTTCGTGCGCAAGCTCAGGAGAGCCGAATGCATCGAATTGGCAAAGGACTTCGGAAAGGCTGTAGAGACAGCCCACAATGCCGGATTCGATTCGGTGGAAGTGCACGCCGGGCACGGTTATATGATTTCGCAATTCCTTTCTCCCTATACCAATCACCGTCACGACGAATACGGCGGGTCGCTGGAAAACAGGATGAGATTGATGAATATGTGCCTCGACGAAGTTCTGGAAAAGGCCCGCAAGTACAATATGGCCGTGCTGGTGAAGCACAACATGGAGGACGGCTTCAAGCGCGGCATCCAGATTCCCGAGTCCATAGAAATCGCGAAGGAGATTGAACGCCACGGCGTTGACGGTATCGTCCTGACCTCCGGTTTCGTCTCCAAGGCTCCGATGGCCGTGATGCGCGGAAAGATTCCGACAAAATGTATGGCATACTATATGCCACCCGCAGACCTTCCCCAAAAGATTGTCATATCGCTTTTCGGTGACAGGATGATAAAGCAGTACGACTTCGAGGAATGTTACTTTCTGGAAAATGCAAAGCTGTTCCGCAAGGAGCTGAAGGGGCCGCTCATCTACGTGGGAGGACTTGTATCGAGGGAAGGTATTGAAAGGGTCCTGAACGAAGGTTTTGAGTGCGTGCAAATGGCCCGGGCACTGGTCAATGATCCGGAATTCGTAAACAAATTGCGTGACGGCGATATGACTACCCGCAGCGGTTGCGACCACAGAGACTACTGCATGGCGCGTATGTACTCCGACAAAATGATATGTTGCCACAATTGCAATGACATTCCGCAGAAGTTATGGAAAGAGATAGACAAAATAAAATGACGGCACTGGTCACCGGTGCGGCACGGGGCATCGGAAGAGAGTATGCGCGTCAGCTCGGGGCTATGGGATACAGTCTGATACTCGTCGACAAAGACCGGACTGTTCTTGACGTCGCCGTCGGGATTGAAGCTTCCGGCACTCCGGCGAGGGCCATAGTATATGACCTTGCCTGCAAGGATGCCGCAGATGCAATTCATGAAGACGTGGTTTCTCACGGAGAAAAGCTGGATGTCCTCGTGAACAATGCCGGGGAGTTTTCTTTCTGCGACATCACCAGGGCCACGGAAGAGACTGTCGAAAGACTCATCACTCTGCACGACATCACGCTGACCAAGATGAACAGACTTTTTGCGCAGGATATGACTTCACGCGGAGGAGGGCACATCCTCAACATGTCATCATATTCGATATGGATGCCATACCCTGGTGTGGCGCTGTACAGTGCCAGCAAGGCGTACGTCAAATCCTTCTCCGTCGCCTTCTCCAAAGAAGTCCGCGAGAATGGAGTGTTCGTCACAGCAGTATGCCCTGCCGGGGTTGCCACAGACCTTTACGGTCTCAGTCCGCGTTTCCAGGCACTGGGACTTAAACTTGGTTTCCTCATCACCCCGGAAGCCTGCGCCAGACGGGCACTGCGCGCGCTGTTCCGTCACCGCCGCTGCATTGTCCCGGACTGGTGGAACCGCATATGGATCCCCATTCTCACTCATCTCCCCAACTGGGCGGAAAACATTATCCGCCGCAAGACCTTAAGATTCCAGAAGTAAAAGTTGAACAAACGCGAATGATTCGCGCCCGTACGAATGGCAAGAAAATTCAGATACATAATCCTCGCATTGATGACAGTCCTGACGGCCTGCAGCCTGTTGCTGTTACCCAGAATCAACATCAACGAGGACATGACCCGTTACCTTCCCGATGACTCACGGATGAAACAGGGGCTTGACAGCCTGAAAACATACTTCCCCGACATAGATATGAACGCGTATTTCGTCAAGGCTATGTTTTCCGGTGTCAGTGACAGGGATTCTCTAGGGGATATCCTTACAGCCATTGACGGTGTGGCAGGCATTTCATCCATAGAAGAGAAGGACAGTCTTGTCCTGTACCAGTTGTCCGTTGAGAAGGGAGCCGACACAAAGTCCATCGCGGCGGGAATAAGTGCGACATACGGTGATTCGGTGGTTGTCGAGCACAATGCCAACAGCATTATGCCCGAAAATATGGGTATGATTCTGATGATCGGCCTGGCCATAGTGTTCGGAATTCTTTTCCTGATGTGCTCTTCATTTGTCGAGGCTTTGCTGTTCATTCTGACCATTGGAATGGCCGTCATTCTCAATATCGGCACGAATGCGCTGCTTCCCAGCGTCTCGATGATGACGAATACAATAGTTGCCGTATTGCAATTCGTCCTTTCGATGGATTATTCCATCATTTTGATGAACCGGTTCCGCCAGATTCAGCAGGTAGAACCGGACATTGACCGGGCTATGGAACTTGCCCTGAAAGCGGCATCGCCTTCAATCCTGAGCAGCGGCTTCACGACGATAGTCGGACTCCTCGCCCTCCTGTTCATGAAATTCAAGATAGGAATGGATCTTGGCATCGTCCTCTCCAAAGGAGTACTTTTCAGCCTGATTTCCATCTACACCATTCTTCCCACCCTGATTCTGATATTCTACAAGGGTATCCGGAAAACCGAGAAGAAAGTGTTCCTTATACCAACGGACCGGCTTGCCGGTTTTGAACTTAAGGCCAGAATTCCCCTTGCGATACTCTTTGTTGTCATATTCGGTTTTTCCTGGTACCTGTCCGGCAAAACGGAATTGTCCTACGCCAGCATCTGGGAGTCACGCATAAACGAACAGTTCCCTCCAAAAAACAGTTTCTCACTTCTGTACAGGACTGCGTCTGAAGACAAGGTCATTGCATTGTGCGACACTCTCGCTTCGGATTCCGATGTCCTTATGTCTCTCAGTTATCCATCCCTGTTCAAAAAGGAGATGACTGCCGGGGAGATGTACGGGAACATTCATTTCCTGACGTCAGTTCTACCCGCTTTTTCCGGTACTGAAGTTCCGGACATATCCTTCGACAGGAAATTGCTGAGTCCCGAAACACTGCGCATTCTTTTTTATGCGGCATCTCATCCGGAGCGGGACGAAAGGATGAGCTTCGAGGACATGATTCAGCTTGCAGAAGAAGCCTCCGAAGCGGGGTTGCTGCCGGAAGGCCTGGACGTAAAGGCCATGATCGGGGATTTTATGATTAAGGAGGATGAAGCGGAGCCGGAACCCGTTGTCCCCCCCGCTGTTACCGATACCGTCATTCCCCCGTCGGCTCCAGTAAGAACGGAGCCTCAGAAAGATACTGCCACGAACCTGACGGCTGGAAAGGAGCGGCTTAACCTGTCGGAAATTGCAAAACCTACGGTGGATGAAAGTGGGGATGACCCATATAGTCTCAGGGGGAAATACAATTTCACGAAAGAGGAGCTCAACACCCCGATGAACTCTGCCGGGATTGCCGAATACCTCGGTTTCAGCCGGAGTCAGGCATCGGCAGCCTTCTCGATGGCAAAGAAAAGGAACGGCACGATGACACCTGACGAGTTCATAAACTATATGATAGAAAAGGTTCTGGGCAACAAGTTGTTGAAGAAAATGATAAGCGACAAGCAGGCGGAAGGACTGTACTACATCCGAAAGGAGATGGACGCCGTTCTAGCGGCGCAGGACCCTCCAGCTGAACCTGCTCCCGCTGATTCCGTCATTACCGGTCAGAGGGCCGTGGTTCTGACGGAACCTGTCGCTCCGTCCGCGTCCGAGGCCGAGGTTCCGCCCTCCGTCCCCGCTGCCGTTTCCGAGCCTGCGGCTCCCGTCGTGAACAGGATTACACCGATGGAACGTCTCGCCGAAATGTACGCCTCCGGGCAGAAATATTCCGCCCGCCAGATTTACAATTCACTGCACCTTGCGGGAATTGATATCGCTGATGAGAACACCATCAACCTGATGTTCACATATTACGGCAGCCGGCACAACTACGATGAAAGCACCAGTATGTCACTTGACGGCATACTGGATTTCCTGACAGAAGAAACGGCCGCCGACGGCAAGTATGCCGCCCTTCTGGATGACAGCACGCGCGTTATGGTAAGAAATCTCCGCGGAATGGTCGATGACGGAGTAAGAATGCTTCGCAAAGAAGAATGGTCAATGGCGGCCATCGTGACGGATTATCCCGTCGAATCGGACGGAACTTTCGGATTTGTGGAAAGAACAGCTTCCGCCTGTGACGATTTGATAGGCGGAGAGGATTATTACCTGATCGGAGAATCCGCAATGTATAAGGAAATGAAAGACGGTTTCCGGAAAGAGTTGCTTTTCCTGACCCTTCTGACCATATTCTCAATCTTCCTCATCGTCGCCGTCACGTTCAGATCGGCTCTCATCCCCACCATTCTTGTAATGACCGTGATGACAGGAGTCAATATGAATGTCTTCTTCAGCGGATTAGGCGGCCACACGATGCTGTATCTGGCATATCTTATAGTCCAGAGCATCCTGATGGGAGCCACAATAGATTACGGCATCCTGTACACCAACTATTATCTCGGATTCCGTCGGAACGGGCAGACTGTCCCTGATGCATTGAAAAACGCGTACAGAGGGTCAATCCACACAATAATGACCTCAGGGCTCATCATCATTCTGGCACCGTTCATCATGTCCCGGCTTCTGACGGATCCGACCATATGCTCAATCCTGTCGAGCCTCACCTTCGGGGCGCTTTCAGCCATATTTCTGATAATTTTCGTCCTTCCCGCACTTCTGGCCGCTTCCGACAGGCTCATTTGCAGGAAACACATTTCGAACAAGGTATGAAGAAGACA
>JAKSKJ010000039.1 GCA_024401795.1 Bacteroidales bacterium
ATGACTCCGATATCTGGGTATTGTTGTCGCCGAAGAAGGGGTCCGGGACAGCACCATTGTCGAGATATGAAGTCAGCACCGTTCCGGGAACGGTTGCGGGAAGCCAGGCTTCGGGATTGTCCTTCTCCGAAGCGCGGACAAGTTTCCAGTCCGATTTACGTTCTTCCATGTCATTGCTGCCGAAGATTTCCATTTCGCTCAGAGAGAAAGGATTGAGGTCTGCAGTGGTGTCAAGTTCAAGCTTGACGTATCTTGCACTGCCCTTCAGAGCGATTTCATCCGGAATGCCCGACTGAAAATACGAAGAAGCCCCTTCAAGATTTGCAACCTTTCTCCAACAGGCAGCATCATCGGACACAAGCACCCTTCCGGAAAGCGGAGGATTATACCAATACAATTTCATCGAAGACAGACGTGTCCTTGCACCAAGATCAACATATATCCACTCGTTTTCCCCGCTGCGGCTCACCCAGTAACTGCTGAACACAGAGGAAGGCCGGACCTCTATCTGCCTGCCGTCCCTGTAGAATTTCCACTCGTTGAAAGTGAAGGAAGATGCCGTCTGACAGGAAGCCAGAAGCTTGAAACCCCTGTATTCTCCGGCAGGGAGCACGGTATGCAGATTGATGCTTCCTCCACCGGCCATCACTTCCTCCTGCGAAAGAGTTCCCTCCCATTTGCCGGCCTCCTCCCATTTTTCCCCATCCCGCGTGGCCAGAATCACATAGCTGTATGGAGCATAACTTATAGTATTCTTGCACTGAAATGTGGCATAATAGCATATTGCATCCGTATTTATGCTACATCCCTCACATTTGAGTTCCAATTCGAAACTGTTGAGGTCCGCCGTGAACTTCGACTTGTCACGCTCGTCAAGAAGCCAGTCCGCCTCCTCACGCGGCACCGGCTCGCCGTTCAGCCAGAAACGCATGGATGCCGGAGCGGACCGTTCCATTATCCCGTCCGTGACCAACTGGGCCGTAAGGTTATAATCCGTGGCGGAAGATGCCACTGCGGCTCTGTGCAGGGCCACATTGCGCTCGGGAAGCGAATTACACGCTACCGCAAGCGCCAGGAAAATCGGCAGAAAGAATTTTGTATTCATAACTCCGTAAAGTTAATTATCTTTGCATATATGTCAAAATTCACCGAAATAATTGTAACTCTTCTATTTGCCGTCATGGCAACGGCCTGTTCCGTCCATTCTGCGGTTATCGGATATGACGGAGGAAAAGTCCGCATTACTGCAGTATCCGACAAAATCATCCGCGTTGAAGCCGTACCTTCCGGCACTTCTTTCTCCAAAGCCACATCTCTGTCTGTAATTGAACAGGACAAGGATTTCAAATTCAGTGTCAGGAAAGACAGAGGAACGGTCATTGCCGAAACCGGCGGAATTGTAGTAAAAGTGAACCGAACCACAGGACAGGTACAGTTCTTCAACCCGGAAGGCGATACGCTTCTATGTGAAGACCGCAGGGAGTTCTCTCCAATAGAGGTTGAAGGAACAAAGGGCTGGACCGTGCGTCAGGTTTTCAATTCCGACTACGACGAGGGTTTCTACGGCCTCGGACAGCATCAGGCCGATGAATGGAATTACAAGGGACGCAACGAGGAGCTTTACCAGTACAACACCAAGATAAGCGTCCCGTTCGTCGTATCGTCCAAACAATACGGCATTCTCTGGGAAAGCACCAGTTTCTGCCGTTGGGGTGACCCGCGCGACTACAGACAGCTTGACGAAGTGTTCAAACTGTATGACAGGCAGGGAGAGGAAGGAGCCCTTACGGGAACTTACCTCCCGGCTCAGGGAGAGACTCTGGTACGCAGGGAGAAAGCCGTCAATCAGGAATATCTGCGCACCCCACAATGCGATGTCGTGATGAATTCTCCGGAAGGGTTCGACTTCAACGGTTCACACGTGGTGTTCGAAGGTGCCATAGAGCCATCGGAATCGGGGCTCTTCCACTTTTATATGTACTACGCAGGCTATACAAAAGTGTTTGTGAACGGCCGCCAGGTGATGCCCGACCTGTGGAGAACGGCCTGGAATCCCAACGGAAGGAAGTTCGAATATGAATTGGAAGCCGGAGAAAAAGCCAGCCTCAGGATAGAATGGGAACCTGACGGAGGAGTAAGCTACTGTGCTCTGAAAGTCCTGCCGCCCGTATCCGGAGAAGAGCAGGGCAAGATGTCGTGGTGGGGAGAGATGCAGGATGAGATTGATTATTATTTCATCGGAGCCGAAGACGTAGACGGCGTGATTTCCGGCTACAGGACACTTACCGGGAAGGCTCCGATTCTGCCGAAATGGGCTCTCGGCTACTGGCAGAGCCGCGAACGCTACACCAGCCAGGAGCAGATTCTGGAAGTGATGAACCACTTCCGCGAGAAACGGATACCTATAGACAACATAGTCCAGGACTGGCAATACTGGAAGGCGGACCAGTGGGGAAGCCACGAATTCGACGAAACCCGCTTCCCGGACCCGAAGGCGATGGTTGACAGCATTCACGCGATGAACGGCCGCTATATGATAAGCGTATGGCCCAAATTCTACGAAGGGACGGAGCATTTCGACGAATTCGACAGGAACGGATGGATATACCGCACCGCCATCGACGAGAAAGTGATAGACTGGCTCGGCTACAGCCAGTCATTCTACGATGCCTACAGCGCCGGTGCACGGAAACTCTTCTGGAAGCAGATGTACGACCACCTCTACCCCCTCGGTGTGGATTCCTGGTGGATGGATGCCAGCGAACCCAACATTCACGACTGCACCGATATGGATTACCGCAAAAAGATGGCAGGTCCCACGGCGATGGGCCCTTCCACCAAATATCTGAATGCCTATTCTCTTGTGAATGCTGAAGCAATCTACAACGGACAGCGTTCAGCCGATCCCGACAGACGTGTGTTCCTGCTCACCAGAAACGGTTTCCCGGGACTTCAAAGATATTCCACCGCCTCGTGGAGCGGAGACATAGGCACCACCTGGCTGGATATGAAGGCCCAGATAAGCGCCGGACTCAACTACTGCATCAGCGGACTTCCGTTCTGGGGTCAGGACATAGGAGGCTTCACCACCGAGTTCCGCTTCCAGAGGGCCCAGGAACTGTACGACCGGACCGGCATCGTGAACGAAGATCTGGAGGAATGGAGGGAACTCAACGCAAGGTGGCACGAATGGGGCGTTTTCTGCCCTCTCTACCGTGCGCACGGCCAATATCCCCTGAGGGAGCCCTGGAACATCGACCCGGAAGGAAGCGAAACT
This sequence comes from Bacteroidales bacterium, assembly GCA_024401795.1. Taxonomy (GTDB): domain Bacteria; phylum Bacteroidota; class Bacteroidia; order Bacteroidales; family UBA932; genus Cryptobacteroides. The sequence continues at coordinate 3,278 of JAKSKJ010000039.1, forward strand.
TTCAATGCGATTGTCGCGACGGACAGAATGCGCTACCGCCTGATGCCCTATATCTATACCCTGGCGGCCAGAATCCACTTTGAAGACTACACGATGATGCGACCTCTGGTGATGGATTTCACGGAAGATCCCGCAGCCTGCGCCGTTTCCGACCAGTTCATGTTCGGAGATGCCATTATGGTCTGCCCCGTCTATGAATACAAGGCAAGAAGTCGCGAAGTCTATCTGCCCTCTGGCGGGTGGTACGATTTGTCTGACGGCAGCTTCGTCAGCGGAGGAAGCCGTTTCACGGCCGATGCTCCTTACGACAGGATACCCCTCTATGCCCGTGCAGGCCGCATCGTGGTGACGGGAGAGGATATCCGGAGCACTTCCGAAACCCAGAAAGCCCTTTGTGTCAACATTTTCGGAGGAGAAGATGCCGAATTCACCCTATACGAGGACGACGGACTCACATACGATTACGAGAAAGGCTGCTATGCCACGGTCTGCTTCTCCTGGGATGACAGCGGCAAAACCCTGGAGATTTCCGGCATCGAAGGAGATGCTTCGCTGATGCCGGCGGACAGGACATTCAGCGTCAGGCTTTTCACTCCGCAGGGTATAGTGACCTCTGCCGTTCCGTATGACGGCACCGCCGTTGAAATCAAACTATAGAGACAGTTCCTATGAAAAACATCATCCATCGGACCCTTATCGCCACCCTCCTTCTTTTCTCCACCGTGAACGCCCGGGCGGGCAAGGAACTTTTCAACAACGGGTGGAGGTTCTCTCTTGGCAACGCCGCCTCAATGCAGAAGGATTTCACCCACGGGACTGAGTATTTCACATATATCTGCAAGGTCAATTCCAATGACCACAACCGCGGTCCGGCCTGGAGCGGATTCGACGATTCCGCCTGGAAGTCTGTCAATCTCCCTCACGACTGGGTGGTGGATTTGCCCTATAGCGGGGACGCCTCCCATTCCCACGGCTACAAATGCATCGGCTGGAAATATCCGGAAAACTCCGTCGGATGGTACAGAAAGCATTTCACGGTGCCTGTGGAAGACAAGGGGAAAGAGATAGGGATTGAATTCGAAAGCATCTTCAGGGATGCCGAGGTCTTCTGCAACGGCATCTACCTGGGGCACGAACGCAGCGGATATGCGGTGCAGTACTACAATCTGACGGAAGTGCTGAATTACGGGGGCGACAACGTCATCACCGTGCGCTGCGATGCATCCGTTGAAGAAGGATGGTACTACGAAGGGGCCGGCATCTACCGCAACGTGTGGCTCCACAAGGGAGGATACTGCCCCGAGCAGGGCCCCGGAGCCCGGAATTTCCGCTTCGACCCCGAACGCGGTTTCCTGCTGGACGGACAAAGGGTCCAGCTCAGAGGCTGCGACCTGCACCTCGATGCGGCGGGAGTCGGTGTAGCTGTGCCCAAGGAACTCTGGCGCTACCGCCTGAACATACTCAAGGACTACGGATTCAACTGCATACGGAGTTCCCACAACCCGGCATCGGAAGACCTGCTTGACCTCTGCGACGAAATGGGCTTCTTCGTGATAGACGAAAACCGCTGTTTCGGTGCAAACGAAGAGCAGTTCAGGGGTTTGGAGAATATGATAGAGCATCACAAGCACCACCCCTGCATCATTGCCTGGAGTGTCGGAAACGAAGAGTGGAGCGTGGAGTGGGACGAAAGAGGCACCGCGATAGCCAAGGCCATGCGGGAACGCGCCAACAGGGCGGACCCGACAAGGCCGACAACCTACGGAAGTTCCGGCGGTCAGGCGCCGAACTACGGGGTAGAGGTATTCGGATACAACTACATTGTACAGAATCCCATAGATCGGAATCATAAGGACTTCCCCGACCATTGCGCCCTCGGCACAGAGGAAACGACGGGTTGCGGCACGCGCGGGGAGTATTCCACCGTTCCCGAGGAAGGATGGATGCTTGCCCACAACAGGCGTGACAGCATCGACCACATCGAAACCGGCTGGCGTTTCTACAAGGAAAGGCCGTGGCTTGCCGGACTCTGCTACTGGACCGGCTTCGACTACAGGGGGGAATCAAACCCTATGGTATGGCCCGCCACGGGCTCGCAGTTCGGCATCTTCGACTACTGCGGCTTTCCCAAGGACGAGGCTTATTACCTGAAATCCTGGTGGACTGACGAACCGGTGCTCCACATCTGCGGTCCGGCGGGCGGACTGGTCAGGGTTTACTCCAACTGCGAGGAAGTGGAACTCTTTGAGGGACGCAGAAGCCTTGGACGCAAGACAATGCCCCGTGACGGCCATCTGGACTGGAATATCAACGACGAGTCGGCAGTTTTCAAGGCAAAGGGACACAGCAAGGGGAGAAAGATGCTGACGGACGTATATCCGGAGCAATTGGAAAGCACGGTTCTCACAATGTCAAAGACCTCGCTGAAGGCTGACGGACAGGATGTTGTGGTAATCGACATTGTCTCCGCCGAACCCAGCCTCGAAGTCAGTGTGAAAGGTGCTACTTTCCTGGGTTGGGGTAACGGCAACCCAGGATTCAAGGAAATCGAACGGCCCGTTGACGGGAACAGCCTCACAATAAAGACATTCAACGGCAGAGCCCAGGTGCTCGTCCGTTCAATGGAAGGCACTCAGGGCTCCGCAGAGGTGACTGTAGGAGATCAGAGAGTTACCGTGACGCTGTGCCGTCCCGGCGAATAGGGAATGAACTGTTTCCCTCCCTTTCCGCTCAGGTGAACGGTAATGTCATATTCTGCATCGCGGAATATCCTGTGAACCTTAAATGTTCTGATTCCTGACGGGAGAGAAGGTTCTATGCTGAGTCCGTCATATTCGGGTTTTATGCCCAGCAGCCACTGGGTGGCGACATACCAGTTCCAGGCCGCCGTGCCGGTAAGCCAGCTGTTCTTGCCCTCTCCGGGCCTTGCCGCATCCTTCCCGGCAACCATTTGGCAGTAAACGTAGGGTTCGACTTTGTGGAGAGTCTGGTCCTTGATGAAGGCCGGACTTATCTTGCAATAGTGATTCCAGGCATCATCCGGGCGTCCGGCAACCACCTCCCCTATTATGACCCAGGGATTGTTGTGGCAGAATATTCCGGCATTCTCCTTATAACCCTGAGGATAGGAGCTGATTTCGCCGTATTCTATGTAATATCTGCTGTAAGCCGGATTGTTCAGCACTATGCCGTGTTCGCAGTCAAGCATCCTTTTCACCGAATCCAGGGCCTTGTCGCACATACCCTTGTCCTTGCCTATGCCGGCCATCGTACACCACCCCTGGCTTTCTATGAAAATCTTCCCTTCCGCGTTGTCGTTTGAACCTATCTTGCCGCCGTAATAATCATAGGCGCGGAGGAACCATTCACCGTCCCATCCATATTGCTCCACGGCCTTCTCCATTGAAGCCACGGCTTCACGCACGGCGGAAGAGTCCTTTCCCAGACGTTCCAGCAGTTCGGCGTACTGACGGCCACAGAACACAAACTGGCCGGCAATCATAAGAGATTCGGCCTTGCTGCCTTCGGTCTTGTTCTCCGTCGTCTGAAAAGAATCGTCCGGATTGTTGCTGAAGCAATTGAGATTCAGGCAGTCATTCCAGTCGGCCCTGCCTATCAGCGGCAGACCGTGGGGGCCGAGGTTCTGTGCCACGTGGTCGAACGATATCTGAAGATGCTCCAGCAGCGTCTTTTCGCTACCGGGAACGTTGTCGAAAGGCACAGGCTCGTCCAGAATGCTGAAGTCCCCGCTTTCCTTTATGTATGCTACCGTGCCGAAAATCAGCCACAGCGGATCGTCGCCGAAACCGCCTCCTATGTCGTTGTTGCCTCTCCTGGTCAGCGGCTGATATTGGTGATAGCAGCCTCCATCCTCGAATTGTGTGGAGGCTATGTCGATGATTCTTTCACGCGCACGCTCCGGAATCTGATGCACGAAGCCCACAAGATCCTGATTCGAATCCCTGAAGCCCATTCCTCGCCCTATCCCGCTCTCGAAGAAGCTGGCGCTCCGGCTCATATTGAAGGTCACCATACACTGGTACTGGTTCCAGACGTTGACCATACGGTCCAGTTCCGGCACTCCCGACTCGATGCTGAACCTGTTCAGCAGATTGTCCCAATAACGGCACAGTTCGGCAAATTTCCCGTCCACTTTTTCAGGCGTATCCAATGCTTCCAGCATCCTGTATGCCTTCTCTTTGTTGACTATCGCGGAGCAGGAATTGATTTCCTTCCCCGTGGGCCCGATGAACTTCCCGTCCTGCGGATTTTCCACATAACCCAGCACAAACACGAAATCCTTTGACTCTCCCGGAGCCAGTTCCACCTCGATGTAATGCGATGCAACGGGGCTCCAGCCGTGGGCCACGGAATTGCGCGGGTGCCCTTCCATTACGGCATCAGGCCCGTCGAATCCGCTGTATAGGCCAAGGAACGTCTCCCTGTCGGTATCAAAACCCTGAATGGGGACATTCACCCCGTAGAAAGCATAATGGTCGCGGCGCTCCCTGTATTCTGTCTTATGGTAAATCACGCTGCCCTCGATCTCAACTTCTCCCGTCGAGAAATTGCGCTGGAAGTTCTCCATATCCGTCTGGGCGTTCCAGAGGCACCATTCTACGAAGGAAAAGAGTTTCAAGCTCTTATGCACGTCGCTGCGGTTGCACAAAGTCAGCCTGTGAACCTCGCAGCGCATCCCCACCGGGACGAAAAACAGTACGGAAGCCTCAACCCCGTTCTTTTCACCCGTAATGCGGGAGTAGCCCATACCGTGACGGCATTCATATCTGTCGAGCTGCGTCCGGCAAGGCTTCCAGCCCGGATTCCACACGGTATCTCCGTCCTTGACGTAAAAATACCGTCCGCCGTTGTCCATCGGCACCCCGTTATAACGGTAACGGAGAATACGGCGGAACTTTGCATCCTTGCAGAAGCAGTAGCCGCCCGCCGTCCCGGAAACGAGACTGAAAAAATCATCGGTGCCGAGATAATTTATCCACGGCCAGGGAGTGTCAGGGCAGGTTATTACGAATTCCCTGTCCCGGTCATTGAAATGACCATATTCTTTCATTACAAACGTTCTGTTAGTTCTTCAACCATTCACGCACAACCAAGCCCCATTCCTTGATGGCGCTGTCGTCCCACGGGCCTTCGCTGACGGCCTCCGGAGCAAACATACTGCAAGTCTCGTTCTTGTCTGAAATGCTCCAGGTAAGAAGGCTGACATTGCGTGCCGCAGCCCATCTGTTCCATTCTTCCCATTCCGCAGGGTCCATCGGGCCGTCTCCCGATGCTTCGCAGGCGGCACACTCGGAGATGAACACCGGCAAGCCGGCGGCCATTGCGGCATCACTGCGGTCGCGGAGCCACTGCCCGTGAGTTGCGGCATAGAAATGGGTTGTGTACATAAGATTGTCGTATTCTTCAATCGGATTGCGTATCACGCAGTCCAGGGCCTGGTCCCAGCGGGGGCAGCCCATAAGGATGACGGGATGGCATCCGCTGCATTCCGCAATGACGGGAATCAGCGTCTGGGCGTATTCCTTAAGTTTGAGCCAGTAGGCGTCGAGCGACTCCGCAGAAGGCTCGGAATAGTCGCGGCTGTCTTCGAATTCCTGGCTGACAGGCTCGTTGAAAAGTTCGTATATCAGGTTGGGACAACCGGCATATTTCGTGGCCACGGTGCGGAAGAATTCCAGGGCTTCTTCCGTATGCAGGATGTGCGAATGCCAGTCCACAATGACGTAGGCATTGTTTTCTATCGCTCCATCTATTACGGCATACAGGCATTCCAATGCGCTTTCCTGGTCGCTGATATAGCCGCCCAGAGGGCTGAGTTCCGACAGATCGTCCGCTCCTATTGCGGCGCGGAAAACGGGGCATCCCCAATCTTTTGCAAAAACGTCAACGGCTTTCCTGTTGTAGAAACGGGGCCAGAGGTTGTGCCAGCCGAAACTGAGGCCGCGCCAGACGACCGGCTCCGCAATGCCTTCCTGATACAGGCAGGTCCCTTCCACCCTGAGGGAGGGAACGGTTTTCACGGGCTGTGCGCAGGATATTGTCAGAAGGACCGCCGCAATGGCAGCTATGATGGATTTGGGTGACATAAGCCTATTTATCTATGGGATAAAGTTTGACGAGAATAATCATAATCAATGCAATGGCGGCCGGAA
>JAKSKJ010000004.1 GCA_024401795.1 Bacteroidales bacterium
AACCATTGAAAATCAAATAGTTGGCTCTAAATTCCGTGCCTCGGGCGGGAATCGAACCCGCACGGACATTTCTGTCCAAGGGATTTTAAGTCCCTCGTGTCTACCATTTCACCACCAAGGCTGATTGCGATATCGCATCGCGGATGCAAAGATAAACTTCAACGGCCACAAAAACAAATTCAGGGAAATGAATTATCTTTGCAGTATGATAAAAGCAATAATACTGGATATGGGCGGGGTCATTCTGGATCTGGATGTGGAACTCTGCGTCAGGAATTTCAAGGAGAAGGCCGGGTTCGAAGGGATTGAGGAATTTCTCGACATCTACCATCAGAAAGGTTTTATCAGCGATTTTGAAGAGGGGCTCCTGGACGAAGACGGTTTCTATGCCGAATGTCTGAAGCATTGCCCGGAAGGAACGTCTCCCAAAGTCATAGAAGAAAGTCTCTACTCCCTTCTCTGGAGGGCCAAGCCCGATATGGTGAGACAGATAAGGGAACTCTCGAAGAAATACAGCCTGTACGTGCTGAGCAACAACAACCCGATATGCACCCGCCGTTTCCTGCGGATTCTGGACAGCGAGGGCATCCGCGACTGCTTCAAGCAGTATTTCTTCTCTTTCCGGATGAAACTTCTGAAACCGGGAAGGGAGATTTATGACAAAGTTGTCGGAAGTATCGGCTTCCGGCCGGAAGAATGCCTGTTCATAGACGACTCCATCTCGAATGTCGAAGGGGCCAAAGTCGCCGGGCTCGATGCAATGCTGTATAAAGACGGATTAAACATAAGTGACTATGTCAAGTGAAATAAGGAATGAGGCTCTCTGGCCGGACGGAAATCTCAAGATAGAATGGGTAAGGCATCATATGCCCCTTCTCAACGACCTGGAAAAGGAATTCAGTGAGGAAAAACCTTTCAAAGGGCTGAAAATAGCCCTCTCCGTACACCTTGAAGCCAAGACGGCATATCTTTGCCGGGTGCTTGCCGCAGGCGGAGCGGAGATGTTCGTCACGGGCAGCAATCCGCTGTCCACCCAGGACGACATCGCCGCGGCGCTTGTTCACGACGGGCTCAACGTGTTCGCCTGGCACAATACCAGCGAAGAGGAATACCGCCGGCACTGCCGCAAAGTCATAGAAGCCGGGCCGGACATCATCATCGATGACGGAGGCGACCTCGTGAACACCATCCACGCGGATTTCCCGGAACTCATCCCCGGCGTCATAGGCGGTTGCGAAGAGACAACGACCGGCATCCTGCGCCTCCAGCGCCTCAACAGAGAGCACAGACTGGGCTTCCCGATGATGCTGGTGAACAACGCGGAATGCAAGCATTTCTTCGACAACCGCTACGGCACCGGACAGTCCGTATGGGACGGCATCAACCGCACCACCAACCTCATAGTCGCAGGCAAGACGGTAGTGGTGGCGGGCTACGGATGGTGCGGAAAGGGGGTCTCGATGCGCGCCAAAGGCCTTGGTGCCGAAGTCATCATCACCGAAATCAATCCCGTGAGGGCAATGGAAGCCGTTATGGACGGATTCAAGGTGATGAAGATGCACGAGGCCGCGAAATACGGAGATATCTTCGTCACCGTGACAGGCTGCGACGGAGTCATAGGAAAAGAGGATTTTTCCGTGATGAAAGACGGAGCCATCTGCTGCAACGCGGGGCACTTCGACTGCGAAATAGATGTGGCGGGACTTGCGGAAATGGCAGTAGAGGCAAAGCCGGCAAGGAAGAACATTGTCGGATACAAACTGGAAAACGGCAGGAAAATATACGTACTGGCGGAGGGAAGACTGGTCAATCTTGCGGCAGGGGACGGACATCCCGCGGAGATAATGGATATGTCATTCGCCATTCAGGCCCTGAGCGCCCGCTATCTGGTGCAGCACAAGGACAGTATAAGCCGCGAACCCGGAAAGATGGTGCAGGACGTCCCGGAGGAGATAGACCGGACTGTCGCAACCCGCAAACTCGCCGCCTGGGGGCTTGAAATCGACAGCCTCACCCCTGAGCAGCACCGTTATCTGTACGGAGAATAATCACTTCCGGATCAAAATGTCCTCAAGCGCCAGTTTCGGCACATAGTGGACTCCGCCGTCTCGGTAATAGCCCAGGTCGTCTCCCTCATGAGCGGGTACGAGCGATATCTTCTCCGCGGGCCTGCCTATGGCAAGAACGGCGACCGGTACAAGTTCAAGACCAAGACCCTCCTGAAGTGCGGTCCTGTTGAAATTCCGGATTATAAGCCCTCCCAAGCCCAAATCGACAGCCTTGAGGAGCATGCTCTGCAACGATATCCCAAGGTCGATGTCCAGCCCCGGATTCTCCTCGCAGGTGGAGCATACCACGATGAACGCTTCGGGTTCAGTGCCCGGAAGCGGAAGATGGAGTTCCGGCAGCAGACGCCCCATAGCGATATTCCTGTTGACAATATCGGCCTCGGGGCCGCGTGTGACCTCAAGGAAACGGAGCCGCTGCTTGTTGATGCTTGAGGCTACCTTTGTATTCACGGCCACGATTGCATCCAGCTGCAGTTTATGCACAACATAGGTCTTGTCGTAGCCCCTGTAACTCCGGTTCAGCAACAGAAGTTTGTCGAGGGATGCCCTTGCGGGAGCGGCCGCGCGTCTAGCGGAATTGCCGCCGAACACCTCCTCGTAACGTTTCTCCAGATAATTGTCAGCCATATCTGCGTTGACTTCTAGAAATATTTTTTCTCCTGGCGGTTGAGGGCGATGAAAATGAAAAGCATCGTCGTGAAGGCAAGAAGGGAAGAGCCTCCGTAGCTCATAAATGGCAGGGGGATGCCGATTACGGGCATAAGGCCGATGGTCATTCCGATGTTGATGAATAGATGCATGAAGAGGCAGGAAGCCAGGCAATACCCGTAAATTCTGGTGAAAGCCTCACGGCTCTGGTCCGCATCCTGTATTATCCATAATATCAACAGGGCATAAATCAATATGACCGCAAGACAGCCGACAAAACCCCATTCCTCCCCTATCGTGCAGAAAATGAAGTCGGTGCTCTGCTCCGGCACGAAGCCGTATGCGGTCTGGGTCCCCTGAAGGAAGCCCTTGCCCGTAAGGCCTCCCGAACCTATGGCTATCAATGACTGGTGCACATTGTAACCGGCTCCGGACGGGTCTTCCCTGAGGCCGAGCAGAACTTCAATCCGGGCGCGCTGGTAGTCCTTCAGCACATTGTTGAAGGCAAATTGGGTGCAGAACACAAATGCCGTTCCCACCATCAGTCCGATAACTGCATTGCGCCACACATCCCTTTTGAAACGGCGCACACGCCTATATTTCCTGAGATAGAAAATCAGCAGGGAAATGACTATCCCGGAAAGAACGGCAACGGAAATCCAGGGCCCCGTAATCAGAGTGAGGACAAACAGGAAGATGGCCATCCCGATAATGAAAAGCAGCCATCCCGTAAGTCCCTCGCGGTAAAGGGCGAACAGAAATCCCAGATACACCAGGGCCGAACCGGTTTCGCTTTCCGCCACAATCACAAGCATCGGAATCCCGACTATCAGCGACATTACAAAAAAGTTGCGCTGATTGGTGATTTTGAAGTTCGGATGGCTCATATATGCGGCCAGCATAAGCGATGTGGTGATTTTTGATATTTCTGCCGGTTGGAATTTGACAGGACCGAACTCGAACCAGGAATGGGATCCCTTGGTTTCCTTGCTCAGGAAAATGACCGCCACGAGCAGAATGAGTACCACGAAGTATGCCGGTGAGGAAAAAACTTCCCACAGACGCGGACTTATAACGAAAAGTATGAGGACCGCCGCTACCAGAGAAAAACCGAACCACAGGAATTGTTTGCCGCTGCGCGACGTCAGGTCAAAGATGGAAGCAGGCTCCCCGGACTGGACGGATGCATAAATGTTGATGCACCCTATCAGCACGAGCAGCAGATAGCAGACCACCAATTTCCAATCGACGGTCTGTTTGAGTCCTCTGTCAAATTGGTTCTTCATTGAATGAGCCTTGTTTCCATTATTCTGTCCTCAACCGGTTTCCGCACTTCCCTGATGGACCCGGTAAGGTATTTCTCCACCAGCAGCGAAGCGATGGGACAGGCCCAGGTCGCTCCGAATCCCGCATTCTCGATATAGGCGGCAACAGCTATTCTGGGATTGTCCTTGGGGGCGAAGCAGATGAACACGGAATTGTCCTTTCCGTGAGGATTCTGAGCCGTCCCGGTCTTGCCGCAGATGTCCAGCCCGGGGACCGCCGCCCTCAATGCCGTAGAACCTGCACTGCCTCCGCCGTTGACGGCCATATACATTCCTTCGACCGCCGTCGCGAAATGACAGGTATCCACCTTTGTATATTGCTTCTGATGATATTTCTCATCTATCGTAACACCCTCGGAGTCCTTGACCAGATGAGGGATGTAGTAATATCCCCTGTTGGCCATAATCGCAGCAAGATTCGCAATCTGAAGCGGCGTCACACCTATCTCACCCTGACCGATGGAAAGGGAAACAATAGTCGGGAAACGCCAGCTTCCCTTCCCGTAGATTCTGTCGTAATATCCCGATTCCGGAATATTCCCTCCCAGTTCCGAGGGGAAGTCGCTCCCCAGCTTGTGTCCGAAGCCGAAACTCAGGACGTAATCCCTCCACACGTCAAAAGCCTCCTGGATATTGCCGTATTTCTCATTTTCAAGGATATTGCGGAATACGTAACAGAAATAGCTGTTGCAGGATGACGCGATGGCATCCTTCAGCGCGAGGGGGGAAGGGTGGGAGTGGCATCCGAGCTTATGTCCCTTGGAATAATAGAATCCCTCGAAACAGGGATACATATATCCGGGTTGCAAGACCTCTTCCTGGAGGCCTACGAGGCCGTTGACAAGCTTGAACACGGAACCGGGCGGATAGGAAGCCATCACAGTCCTGTTGAACATAGGTTTGTTCTCATCCTTGGAAATCTCGGCATAATATGTCCCGATGTCGGCCAGAACATCCACGTCTATTCCGGGGCTCGACACCATCGTCAGAATCTCTCCCGTAGAGGGTTCTATCGCAATCAGACTGCCTTTTTTCCCCTCCATCAGTTTCTGTCCGTACTGCTGCAGCGGGGCATCTATGGTCGTGACAATGTTGTGCCCGGGCACTGCATCCACGTCATATTTACCCTCCATATAGGAATCCTGAACCCTGTTGCGGGAATCCCTCAGGAAGATATGATAACCTTTCTGTCCTCTCAATTCCTCTTCCCTTGCGGCTTCGAGCCCGGTTTTTCCAATATAGTCACCGCTCTTGTATTCGGGATGCCTGGAAATGTCATCGGCATTGACTTCCGATATGTATCCGAGAAGATTCCCTCCCGCATTGAAAGGATATTCCCTCACGCTTCTCATCTGCATACGGAATCCGGGATACTTGTACTCCTGCTCGGAAAAGCGCGCGCACACATCGGCGGAAACTCTTTTCACAAAAGTCCTCTCCTGGAATCCGATGGAAGTGCGATAGGTCCTGTAATAGGTCATCCTTTCCCTTATGAAGTCTTCCGATACGCCCAGAAGACCGGCGAGCGCAAGGGTGTCGAACTCACGGACATCGCGGGGACGCACCATCACGTCGTAGCATATCTTATTGCCCACCAGCACGTTGCCATACCTGTCATAGATTATGCCACGCGGAGGGAACACATCATTGAAAACCATCGAGTTGTTTTCCGCACTCCGCTTGTATTTGTCATCGAAAATCTGAATGAACAACAACCTGACGACGAGAATGACCACGGTCAACCCAAGGCCTATCAACAGTTTGTTCTTCCGGTCTATTTTCATTTGTGATTCTCTTCGTCCGTCAACATTGTGGCTATGAACAGGGACACCAGCGAACTGGCTACCAGAGAGCACGCGAAACGGATGCCGTTGAACGTCAGGGAACGCATTCCGGCACCATCCAACCAGATATACACAAGAAGAAACAGGGCGGTGCAGATAATGACCGCGAGGTTCATCTTGAAAAAGCCCTGACGGCGGAAGGAAAGGTCCTCCTCCCTTTCAATCAACTCCTCTCCGAAAACAAGGGAAATCACGAATCTCCGGCAGAAAGCGACGGGAAGAACAGCTGCGCAGGTCAAACCCAGAATCCCGTGAGTGAGGAAATCAATCGCCAGAGAAACGGCGGCCGCAATTATCAAAGTCTTCACTGTACCCATCCTGACGGGAAGGCAAAGGACCATTGCGGGAAGGAATGTCAACAGGACATATTGTGACAGGTTGAAATAACTCCATACAATCACCTGAGCTATCAGCAATACAATCATTGTCAGTCCGTGTTTCATAGATCCTCCTCCTCTTTCTCGAGATTTTCTATTTCCTTCCTTTCGGGATTGCAGACAACCGTCACGTACCGTATGGCAGAAAAGTCCTGAAACAACTTGATTTCCGCTTCTTTGGCCACTCCGTCAATGGTTCTGGAGCCCACAACGACGCCAAGAGGAATGTCTCCGGGAAAGATATCCGAAATTCCGCTTGTGCTGATTGTGTCTCCGGGATTGACCTCCGTCTGCACGGGAACGTTCCTGAACAGGGCACCGTCCATCCCGACTCCATCCCATACCAGCGGAGCGACCACGCCGTCCCGTCCCAATCTGGCACTGACGCTCACTTTCGTATTCATAAGCGTGAGACCGTACGAATAATGCCTGTCAACGGCATCCACGATACCTACCACTCCGTTGCTGGTGACAATTCCGGAGTTGGGTTCCACGCCGTCCTCGAAGCCCTTGTTAAGAATGATGTAGTTATGCTGCGAATTCCGGCTGATTTTGATGATTTTTGCCGGAATGTATGAAAACATCTCCCCGGCCTTACCCTTTACAGCCTTGGCATCCTCTTCGGGGAACAGATTCCTGTAATGTTCCAGTTGTCTGGACAATTCGAAATTCTCCCGGGCCAGTTCCTCATTCTGTTCGGCAAGCATGAAATAATTGCGCACCGTCTCCCCGATGCCTCCGGTATATGCCATTACCCGATGCGAGGCCCTGTTTATCCAGATATTCTGAAGAGAGGAAGTGCGGGAAATCAACTCAACGGCGGCAAACTCCAGCAGAACGAAGATTGCCACCGACAAGACTCCCGATATGCCCGGACTTTTGGCCATTACCTTATGAGGAAGGAATAATGGTCGGTGTTCTTCAAAGCTTCGCAAGTTCCCCTTGCCACTGCGTGGAGAGGGTCTTCCGCAACGTGGAACTGTATGTTCACCTTATCCGTGAGACGTTTGTCAAGACCGCGGAGGAGAGCGCCGCCGCCGGACAGGAAGATGCCGTTCTCGACGATGTCGGAATACAACTCGGGAGGAGTGTTCTCCAGAACGTGGAGTATGGAGGTTTCTATCTTGGCTATGGACTTGTCGAGACAGTGGGCAATTTCATCATAAGTGATAACGGCCTCCACGGGATGAGCCGTCATCAGATTGGGACCGCGGACAACGAAAGGTTCCGGTTCCACTTCAAGTTGGGGAAGAACTGCGCCCACGGCGATTTTGATTTTCTCCGCCGTGATTTCTCCCACCTTGATGTTGTGCTGCTGACGGAGATACTGCTGAATGTCAGCGGTGAAGACGTCTCCGGCGGTGCGGATGCTGTCCTGCTGAACCAAGCCTCCGAGAGAGATTACAGCTATTTCAGTGGTTCCGCCACCTATATCGACGACCATATTGCCTTTCGGTGCCTCGACTTCGAGTCCGATACCCAATGCTGCGGCCATTGGCTCATAAACCAGATAGACATCCCTTCCTCCGGCATGCTCGGTGGAATCACGGACCGCACGGATTTCAACTTCCGTGGAGCCGGACGGAATGCCGACAACAATCTTCAGGTTGGGGGTGAACAGGCTGCGGTGCCTGCTTCCGACCTGCTTGATGAAACCGCGGATCATCATTTCCGCAGCGTTGAAATCCGCTATCACTCCGTCCTTGAGAGGGCGTATTGTCTTTATTCCGGGGTTCGTCCTGTCGTGCATCAGCTTGGCCTGCTGACCTATTGCGATACATTTGCCGGTATTGTTGTCGATGGCCACGATGCTCGGCTCATCCAGCACAATCTGCCCGTTCTGGTAGATAATGGTGTTGGCAGTTCCGAGATCTATGGCAATCTCCTGATTAAAAAACGATGAAGACATAAAAAACGCTTATTTGTACATCTACAAATATAAACAATTTTTTTGTTAATTTTGTTTTCATATGAGAGAAAAAATCTATGCAATTTTCGTAGCCGGAGGCAGCGGCACGAGAATGGGAGGTAAAACTCCCAAGCAATTTCTGGAATTACGGGGCGTCCCCATACTCCAACGCTCCATCGAAACTTTTCTCGAAGCCTGCCCGGACGCAAACATAATCTCCGTTTTGCCGGCAGAGCACATCGATGCCTGGAAAGCCCTGTGCAAGAAGCACGCACTGGATGCTCCACAGATGATTGTCTGCGGTGGAATGACCAGGTTCCACTCCGTCAAGAACGCCTTGGCAAAGGTGCCGGACGGAGCGATTGTTTCCGTCCACGACGGCGTCCGTCCGTTTGCCGGCATCTCCCTGATACGTAAAATGCTTGCAATGATGGAGGATTGCGAGGCTCTGGTTCCCGTGATGCCGGTGACGGATTCCCTGAAATTCAAGGACGGTTCCCTTCCGGAACCGGACAGGGCTGAGATAGTGGCGGTGCAGACTCCCCAGATGTTCCGCTCAGGAATCTTGAAGGACGCCTACCGTCAGGCCTATCGGGAGGCTTTCACTGACGACGCCTCGGTCGTCGCCCGGAAAGGTGTGAAAATTTCCTTCGTCGAAGGGGAAAGGTTCAATATAAAGATTACGACGCCTGAAGACCTGCGGCTCGCAGAATACATCCTTTCAACTACACCGTGACGCCGACCGCACGGTCGAATGCTGTATCCAGCACAATCGTGGTATCGGTTGACTGCACATACGGAATGTTCTGAATGTTTCTGATGACCACATTTATAAGGTCATCATTGCTGTGGCAGAAAGCCTTGATGAGAAGGGCGTACTTCCCCGTCACGAAGTGGCACTCCACAATCTCCGGAATCTTCTTCAGCGCATCGACCACCTCGGCATATTTGTCCGCCTCGGAAAGGGAAATGTTGATATATACGCAAACCCCCAGATCCAGAGCCTTGTGCTTGACCAGCAGGCGGGAACCGGCAATCACACCGTTTTCTTCGAGTTTGCGGATTCTCTGATGTATCGCGGCTCCGGAAATCCCGCATTCGCGGGCAATCTCCAGATAAGGCTTCCTTGCATTGCCGATGAGGGAAGCGAGAATTGTCTTGTCAACTCCGTCAATGTGATACTGCGCCATATCTATTTCTTCTTGAATTTGCGGAACTTTCTGCCCGTAGGGCTCGAACCGGCGATTATCGCCTTGCAGGCTTCCTCCGTCAGAGCCGCGGCATCGGTGCCCCCCGGAATCCTGTAGTTCCCTCCGGCGTGTTTGATGTAGGGCCCGTATTTGCCTTTTATCACGACAATGTCAGCATCTTTGAATTCGTTTATCACGGTGTTCTCCGGAGTCTTGGTCAGGTAATCTTCGATGAGTTTCACGCTCTCCTCAAGGCTGATTTTCACGGGATCCGTGCCGCGAGGAAGGGTAATGTTCCTGTCCCCATACTCGAGATACGGTCCGAAACGGCCTTTCCTGGCAATCACTTCAATTCCATTATGACTGCCGATAGTGCGGGGCAGCTGGAAAAGCCGCAATGCCTCCTCCAGAGTAATGCTTTCTATCAGCTGGCCTTTGGCGAGACTTGCGAACACCCTGTCGTCTCCATCTCCCTTCTGCACATACGGTCCGAACTGCCCGAACTTCGCCACCACCATCCGCCCGTCCGCCGGATCCACTCCGAGTTCCCTGGAAACGTGGTTGAACTTCCCGTCCGTCATAGTTTCTTCCACCCGCTTGTGGAAATGACCATAGAATCCTGAAATCAAATCGTTCCAGACCAGTTTTCCCTCCGCTATCTTGTCGAAGTCCTTCTCCACCGCGGCGGTAAAGCCGTAGTCGAGAATCGTGGAGAAATTTTCCACCAGATAGTCCGCGACTATCAGGCCCAAATCCTGAGGCAGCAGTTTGCCCTTCTCCGCGCCTATGACCTCTTTTTTTCTGACGGATTTTATCGCATCTCCCTTCAGGCAAAGATTCTCCACCTCGACCTTGCGCCCCTCCTTGTCTCCCTGTTC
Organism: Bacteroidales bacterium; assembly: GCA_024401795.1. Lineage (GTDB taxonomy): Bacteria > Bacteroidota > Bacteroidia > Bacteroidales > UBA932 > Cryptobacteroides. The sequence continues at coordinate 10,241 of JAKSKJ010000004.1, forward strand.
CACATATCCGCGGACCTTTGTGAGGGTGTCGATGATGGTCGCATAAGTGGACGGTCTTCCTATCTCAAGTTCCTCAAGCTTCTTCACGAGCGTAGCCTGCGAGTAGCGATATGGAGGCTGCGAATACTTGCAATCGGCATTTACGGAAATGCAGTCGAGCTTCTGCCCCTCACTCAATGCGGGAAGGGATGAGAGTTCTTCCGAAGCCTCATCATCATCACGGCTCTCCATATAGAGTTTCAGGAATCCGTCAAAAACCACGTCCATCGCCTGTACCGCATAGAACTCGACGCGCCTGTCGGACAGGATTTTCACGTTGGTGTTCACGACCTTGGCATCGGCCATCTGGGAAGCGACGGTGCGTTTCCATATCAGATTGTAGAGTTTCTGCTCCTGATCCGTCCCCTCTATACCTGTATTTTCAATATACGTGGGCCTGATGGCTTCGTGTGCCTCCTGAGCCCCCTTGGCCTTGGTCTTGAACTGGCGGGGATGGGAATATTCGGTTCCGAAATTGTCGCAGATGAATTTTTTTGCCGTACCAAGCGCAAGCGTTGAGAGATTGGTGGAATCGGTACGCATATAAGTGATGAGACCCCTTTCGTACAGAGCCTGGGCAACCCTCATCGTCATACTCACCGGGAAATGCAACTTGCGCGCGGCCTCCTGCTGCAGGGTGGAAGTGGTGAACGGAGGCGCCGGATACCGGACTCCATCCTTTTTCTCCACATCACCCACGCTGTACGTCGCCCCGATGCTGTCTTCGAGGAACTTTCCGGCCTCCTCAATGGAGCCGAATCTGGTGTTGAGGGTTCCCTTTATCCCGTTCCCCTCAACGTCAAACACGGCCTCCACACGATAAGAAGCCTCCGGCACGAAAGCGGCTATCTCCCTCTCCCTGTCAACAACAAGCCTCAACGCCACAGACTGCACCCGCCCTGCGGAAAGACCCTTTCTGATTTTTCGCCAAAGTACGGGGGAAAGTTCGAAACCGACGAGACGGTCCAGCACCCTGCGGGCGGTCTGCGCCTTCACGAGATCCATATCGATGTCCCGGGGATTGGCCAGAGCGGCTTCTATGGCACTCTTCGTCACCTCGTTGTACGAAACGCGACGGGCCTTGGATTCATCAAGTCCCAGCACTTCCTTGAGATGCCAGGCGATAGCCTCCCCCTCACGGTCGGGGTCGGATGCCAGGAGAACCACATCCGCCTTGCCCGCCAGAGCCTTCAGCTCCCTTATTATTTTCTCCTTGCCCGGAGACACGGCATATTCCGGGTTGAAACCATGGTCCACGTCAATGCTCAGGCCCTTCTCCTGCAAATCCCTTACGTGGCCCTGGCTCGCTCTTACCGTATATTCATTCCCCAGATAACCCTGAATCTGTTTAGCCTTATGTGGAGACTCCACTATCACAAGCTTTCCCGCCATATCTTAATTTTTTTTGTTTCAAACTGCAAAGAAAAACACAAACTCGGAATTTTTCAAAATTTAATGAGTATTTTTGGCAAATAAATACAGAACGGATGACAGACAACACAAAGAGCAAAATTACCAAATGGTTCTGGATAATATTGACGGCTCCATTCGCCGCACTGTTCCTGATGCTCCTGCTGGTGTGGATGTTCGCACGCATCCCCTCCTTCGAGGAACTCGAACACCCGGACAACAAACTGGCCACGCAAGTCATTGCGGATGACGGCAGCACCATCCTGTCCACCTTCCACATAGAGAACCGCACCTATGTTTCATACGAGGAACTGTCCCCGAACCTTGTACACGCGGCCGTTTCCACAGAAGACTCAAGATTCTACAAACATTCCGGCATCGACACCAAAGGCCTTGCCAGAGTGTTCGTGAAGACATTGCTGATGCACGATTCAAGCCAGGGCGGCGGCTCGACCATCACCCAGCAGCTTGCCAAGACCCTCTACCCCAGACGCGAAGTGAAGTGCAAGATTCCGGGATGGTCAAGCATCGTGATGGTGTGGACCAAACTCAAGGAATGGACGACGGCCGTCAAGCTTGAAAGGAACTATACCAAGAACGAGATTCTGGATATGTACCTCAACTCGGTATTCTTCGGCAGCGGTGCCTTCGGCATCAAGGCCGCATCGGAGACCTTCTTCGCCAAGGAGCCCGCCGACCTCACCGTCGAAGAGGCCGCAACCCTCATCGGAATGGTCAACAAGCCCACGAGATACAATCCCGTCCTCAACCCGGAGATGTCTCTGGCCAGAAGGAATTTCGTTATTGGAAGAATGCAGAAAAACGATTTCCTTACAAAGGCCGAAGCGGATTCCATATGCCTCATTCCGCTGACCGTGGAAAAATACCAGGTGCAGGACCACAACTCCGGCACGGGTCCGTACTTCCGCGATATGCTGCGCCGCTATATGAATGCGGAGAAGCCCCGCAGGAACAGATACAGCACCGTCGAGGACTATTCGGCAGACTCCCTCAAATGGGTTCAGGACGAACTGTACGGCTGGCTCAACAAAAACAAAAAGGCCAACGGAGAGAAATACAATCTGGACAAGGACGGCCTCAGAATATACACGACCATCAACTACAAGATGCAGAAAGCCGCCGAGGAAGCAGTGGCGGAACATCTCGGGAAAGACCTTCAGAAAGCCTTCGACCGCGAGGTGAAATGGAAAAGGAACAGGCCTTTCTCCAATGATGTGGATCAGAATACCGTTGACCTGCTGATGAACAACGCCCGACGTTGGAGCGACCGTTACCGTGGCGCGAAGAAGGAGGGCCTTTCGTCAGACGAGATTATGGCACAGTTCGACAAGCCCGTCAAGATGAGGGTGTTTTCCTGGAACGACAAGGGGCATATCGACACTGTAATGACCCCGAATGACTCAATCCGCTACTACAAGAGTATCCTCAGGGCGGCATTCGTGGCAGTAGAGCCCTCCACTGGCCATATGAAGGCATACGTGGGAGGGCCCAACTACCGTTATTTCAAATACGACAACGTCAGCCAGGGCAAGCGTCAGGTGGGATCCACCATCAAGCCTTTCCTTTATACCCTTGCCATGCAGGAAGGATTGGAACCCTGCCACAAAGTTGTGAACGTGCCACAGACATTCGAGGTTCAGGACACCACCTGGACTCCCCGAAGCACCGACAAGGAGGAATGGATAGGACGCACCGTCACCCTGAAATGGGGGCTCACCCACAGTTCCAACAACATCTCCGCCTACCTTATGGGCCAGTTCGGTCCTCAGGCGATGGCCCAGATGATGCGCAAGATGGGCATTCAGAGCCACATCGACGAAGTGTATTCCCTCTGCGTCGGACCCGCCGACCTCTCCCCTCTCGAAATGGTTGCCGCATACAATACCTTCCCTTCCAAGGGAGTCTATGTGTCGCCCCTCTTCGTCACGCGGATCGAGGACAGCGAAGGCAACGTGCTTTCCGAATTCACCAACAAGAAAAGGGAGGCTATCAGCGACAGGACTGCATTCCTGATGGTGAATCTCATGCAGGGGGTAATAAACCACGGTACGGGAATACGCCTTCGCGCCAAATACGGGCTGAAAGGGGAAATAGCCGGCAAGACAGGTACGACCAACGACAACTCCGACGGTTGGTTCATAGGCTACACCCCGAGCATTACGGCCGGCATCTGGGTCGGAGGCGAAGACCGCCAGATTCATTTCCAGTCCCTTGCATTGGGAGGAGGTTCCAATATGGCTCTCCCCATATGGGGCATATTTATGACCAAATGCCTGAAAGAAGGCGTCTTCAGCGAAGAAGACAGGTTCACGGCCCCGGCAGGACTCAGCCTGAATCTTGACTGCGAAGGCGGAGACATAGCGGAAACCGTGTCAAGACAGAATCAACAACAGAATTTTTTCGACTGATATGGGCAAATACAAATCAATTGCAGTTATTTACGGCAGTGACTCCTCCGAATGGGAAGTATCCTGCCGGAGCGGTGAATTCGTCGCCTCCCGCATAGACGGCAACGAATATGACGTTTACGAAATCTTCGCACGTTTCGGGCGCTGGCAGCTTATCGCCTTCAAGAAGAAGAACGCGATGAGGGTCACCTTCCCCGAAGGTTCGCGTCCGGAAGTTGACAAGACCGATTTCTCCGTCACGGCATTCGGGGAGAAAGTCAAGTTCGACTATGCCTACATTGTCCAGCACGGAGCTCCCGGAGAAAGCGGGGAACTTCAGGGTTATCTTGAGATTCTGGGCATTCCCTTCAGCACCTGCAATGCATCCGTCTCCACCATCGCGTTCGACAAATATGCCTGCAAGAGCTATATCCGAGACCTCGGCATAGTGAAATGCGCCCCGGACGCTCTCGTCCGCAAAGGTTCTTCCGACATAGCCGACGTCTGCGCCAAAGCCGCCGCAAAATTGCAGTTCCCCGTCTTTGTGAAGCCCACCATCGGCGGCTCCAGTTTCGGCGTCACTATGGTCAGGAAAGCCGAAGACCTGCAGCGGGCCGTTGAATTCGCCTTCTCCGAAGGCCCCGCGGTGCTCATCGAGCAGGGCGTCCACGGCCGGGAACTCACCTGCGCCGCTTATTTCGACGGGAACGGCATCAAGACCCTGCCTCTCATTGAAATCATCACGGAAAACGAGTATTTCGACTATGACGCCAAGTACAACGGCCACAGCAGTGAGGTGTGCCCCGCCGAAATCTCCGCTTCCGAAGCGGAACTCGTAAGCGAAACGACAAAAAAACTTTACAAGTTCCTCGGTTGCGCCGGAGTTGTCCGCATGGACTTCATACTCACGGCAGAGGGGCTGTATTTCCTTGAGGCCAACACCATTCCGGGTATGACCAGCGCATCGCTCGTGCCCAAGATGGTGCGTACCGCAGGTCTGGACATCACAGATTTCCTGAGCACCATCATAGAAAACTCATAGATGCGCCTCGCAGACTTCATCCGCGAGAGCACGGAAGCACTGGAAGCACTGTATCCCCGCCGCGAGGCCGGAGACATAGTGCTTCTGGTTTGCAGGAAAAGGTTCGACACAGACAAATTCACCCACATCCTGCACCCGGAATTGTGCATTGACGAAACCCTGGCCGCCCGGGACATCGCGCGTCTTTTGAAATGGGAGCCCGTGCAGTACGTTCTGGGAGAGACCGAATTCTGCGGAAGAACTTTCAGGGTCGGGCCCGGAGCGCTGATTCCAAGGCCTGAGACGGAACTGCTCGTGGAAAAGGGACGGGAAATGGTCAGGGGCATCGGGAATCCTAAGATTCTCGACCTCTGCACGGGCTCCGGATGCATAGCCTGGACCCTGTTCAAAGACATCCCCGGCGCTTCGGTCTGCGCCGTTGACATCTCGCGGGACGCTCTGGACATTGCCTCCGGACAATTCGAAGGCCCGGGGCCATCCTTCGTCGAGGCGGACATATTGGAAGGCCCTCCTTTCACAGGCCGGTACGACCTTCTGACCGCCAACCCCCCGTACATATGCAACTCCGAGAAATCCGCAATGAGGCCCAACGTCACGGACTACGAACCGTCAACTGCCCTGTTCGTCCCTGATGACGACCCTATGCTCTTCTACAGGGCCATAGCCCGCTGGGCCGGACTACTGCTGGACGGAAACGGCTCCGGAATCGTTGAAATAAACGAAGGGTACGGGACCGACACCGCGCAGGTCTTCATTCAGGCGGGCCTCCGCAATGTCCTGATAGAAAAGGACCTGGCCGGGAAAGACAGGTTCGTGACATTCCGGCGCTGACAAATAAACGTTTGATTATTAGGACAAACGGCTTATTCTGAGTCACTTTGCAGAAAAAAGCCGTTATGGAAAAAGTTTGTTCAGTTCTCGCAGGTCTGCTCGCTTTCACGGCCTGCACCGTATCCGCTCCGGACATAAAGCCCGGCACCCCGTTTTACGAAGAAGACATCAGCCTCCGTTCCGTGGCTGAAATGCTCTCCAGACTTCCTCTGGAAAAGGAACATCTGCAGGAAGTCTATAGTGCCGCAGAATCCTCCGCCGGGAACGGATACGACGAGGAATATCTGGTAAAAGACATTTTCGAAGCCCCAGGATGCGGCGTGGGGGACGGACAGGAGACCAGAGCCGTCAGCCGCTCCGCCTATGCCCACCCTCTCCGCGACCTCATCAGGGAACATCTTGAGAAGACGCGAAGCACGAAGTCCGGCGCCTCCGACGTGGAGGATTACATCAGAAGGCTCCAGGACAGCGGATACCAGCTGTACATCCCCTATTCCGACGATTGGGACGGCGAGACCCTCCCCATCATCACCTTCGACCCCGGATACGGTGCGGAATCCAACTACGGCTACGAAATGATTCGGACCGACGACGGCATAAAAGTGGTCGATTCCGTTTATGTTGACGAGGCCGTTGCGATGAAAAGGCCCGTATGGGTGGTGAACACCAATGACGACAGCGCCTTCACTCCTCTGGAACTATATGCCAAAAGCGGTCCCCAGCCCGGAACCAAGGGAGTCACCAGAAAGCTGATGCTCAAATCCTTCAAGATGCTGAGGAATTACGACAGCTGGTTCGGGGGTGCGAGCGAATTCTTCGTGAAGCTCGGCTCCGTTGACAGGTTCACCGCCAAAACGGAGGCGGATCTGCGCCTGTACAACCCGTCCGTCACGGACTTTATGATTGTCATAAGAAGATGCGAAAAAGGGAAGGAGGTGGAGTTCAATACCATAATGCTGTCCGACTTCTCCAACCAGCTGGATATGATGGCGTTCCTGGTGACGGAAGACGATGGGGGCACCACGACCAGCTGGAAATGTTCCGCAACGGTCAAAATCAATTCCAAATCCTACGGCTTCGATCTCGACATCCCGTACAACGACAAGGATGACATTGTGTGGAGGGGGCAGCTGGCAGCAAGTTTCTTCCAGGAAGCGGATGAAGTGACCGGCAGATTCGGAGATGTTGAAATCGGTTTTGCTCTCGAATGATAATTTGCTATCTTAGCGGAACTAAACCGACAGGCATATGTTCTCGAAAGAAACTTTCATCAACCGGCGCAAGGCCCTTCTGGACAGGATGAAGGGAGAAAGCGGCATTGTTCTCTTCATAGGCAACATTGACTCCCCGGCCCAATACAAAGACAATCCCTACAAATGGAGGCAGGACAGCAACTGGCTCTATTTCTTCGGAATAGACGAACCCGGATTCGCCGCCGTGCTGGACCTTGATTCCGGTGAGGAGACCATATTCGCCGATGACTTCAGCATAGACGACATAATATGGACAGGCCCTATGGAATCCGTCGCCTCCCAGGCCGCCGCCGTGGGTATCGGGAACACCCGGCCCGCATCAAAACTGTCCTGGGCCGTCACGGAAGCCATCATCAAAGGGCGGAAGATACACTTTCTGCCCGCCTCAAGATACTACAATGCAATGCGTCTGGCATCCCTTGCCGGTCTTGAACCCGCACAGACGTTCAGCAACGGCAAATCGGGATGCCCCGCAGCTTCCGGAGCCCTGGTCAGGGCCGTCATATCGCTGCGTCTGGTAAAGGAAGCGGAAGAAATAAAACTGATGGACGAAGCCGCCGTTCTGGGGCAGGAGATGCATACCGCAGCCAGAAAAGGCATACGCATAGGCCGCGTGGAGCAGGAGATTGTGGGAGAGATGGAAGCCGTCACTCTCGCAAAGGGCTGGGGGACAAGTTTCACCACCATTCTCACGCAGCACGGCGAGATTTTCCACTGCCATTCACATCAGCAGGCCATAGAAGCCGGAAAACTCCTTGTCATCGATGCGGGAGCCGAAAGCAACGAGCACTACGCTTCGGATTTCACAAGGACCTATCCAACTTCGGGGAAATTCTCTTCCAGACAACGGGACATTTATCAGATTGTGTACGACTGCAACGAACTGGCCTTCTCCCTTGCAAAACCGGGAGTGGCCTATCTGGACGTCCACAAAGCCGTTTCCAGACTTATGCTTGAACGCCTCGGCGGTCTCGGGCTTGTGAACGGAAGCATCGACCAGATGATGGAGGAAGGAGTGGCGGGCCTTTTCATGCCACACGGACTCGGCCACAATATAGGCCTGGACTGTCACGATATGGAAGACCTCGGGGAAGACCTTGTGGGATATGACTCCGACCAGAAACGTTCACCCCAACTCGGCCTGGGCAATCTCAGGATGGCCCGCAAGCTCGTTCCGGGCAACGTCATATCCGACGAACCCGGCATCTATTTCATTCCGGCACTCATAGAGCAGTGGAAGGATGAGGGCAAGGCAAAAGACTTCATCAATTATTCAAGACTCGAACAATATTACGACTTCGGCGGCATAAGGCTCGAAGATGACCTGCTGATTACGGAAGAAGGAGCAAGAAGACTCGGTGGGCAACGCCTCCCCATCAGTCCGGAAGAAATAGAAGAGGCAATGGCAAACGACTGAACATTATGGGACTATTGGACGGTAAAACGGCACTCATCACCGGAGCTGCCAGAGGAATAGGCAAGGCTGTAGCACTCAAATTCGCCGAAGAAGGCGCGGATGTCGCCTTCACCGACCTCGTTATCGACGAGGTGGCGCAGCAGACCGTTGAAGAACTCAAAGCCTTCGGACACAAGGTAAAGGCCTACGCATCCAATGCGGCATCCTTTGACGAAACCCATTCCACGGTAGAACAGGTGCTTTCCGATTTCGGGAGAATCGACATACTGGTGAACAACGCCGGCATCACCAGAGACGGCCTGATGCTCAGGATGGAAGAAGCGCAGTGGGATGCGGTCATCGGCGTCAACCTCAAGTCCGCCTTCAATTTCATCCACGCCGTCACTCCCGTGATGGCAAAGCAGCGCGGAGGCAGCATCATCAGTATGAGTTCCGTTGTGGGAGAGCACGGCAATGCCGGACAATGCAATTACTCCGCCTCCAAGGCCGGGCTCATAGGCCTCACCAAATCCATTGCCAAGGAAATGGGACCCAGAGGGATACGGGCCAACTGCATCGCCCCCGGCTTCATCATCTCCGATATGACGGCCGCAATGCCCGATGACGTACGCGAAGCCTGGGTGAAAACCATACCTCTACGTCGCGGCGGCACCGTTGAAGAAGTTGCCAAAGTCGCACTCTTCCTCGCCAGCGACCTCGCCTCCTACGTCAGCGGTCAGGTTGTCAACTGCTGCGGTGCAATGTCGTGCTGACGGCAGGAAAAATCCTCAGAAGCATCACAGATCTGGCGCTGCCCACGAAATGTGCGGTTTGCGGGAGGGACCTCATACTTGCGGAAGACACCATCTGCATCCGCTGTCTGGCGGACCTGCCTCTCACCCATTTCTGGGAATATCAGCACAATCCGATGGCCGATGCCCTGAACGGACAGGTCGAAGCCCCTTCAGGAATGTACCTGAATGCGGCGGCCCTCATCTACTACAAGTCGGACTACAAAGCCATTCCAAAAGGGCTCAAATACGGAAGGGACTTCAAGGAAGGCCGGTATTTTGCGGCAATGCTTGCCCGCCGTCTTGCGGTCTCCGACGGTTTCCGGGACATTGACCTCGTAATGCCTGTTCCCCTTCACCGGTTCAGAAGATGGAAAAGAGGCTACAACCAGGCCGAAATAATGGCAAAGGCTATGGTTGGAGCCTTCCCCGGTGCAAGTCTGGACAATCATTCCCTTTCAAGAATCAGAAACACCCGCACCCAGACCGTCCTCAATGAAGCGGAACGGGAGAAAAACGTCAGGGATTCCTTTTCCTTCAGAAACCCATCCGCAGCGGAACGGCCCGGACACATCCTGCTCGTGGATGACGTGTTCACCTCGGGAGCGACCACAGCGGCCTGCTGCAAAGCCATCTTCGAAAAATGTGGCGGCGGAGTCAGAATATCCGTCGCCACCCTCGCTTATGCAGGAAATGATTAGGCCTTATTCTATTCCGTATATCTCTCGCGCAGAATTGAAATATCTTCCTGAGTAAGGCACAGTGGGCCTGTAAGGAACTCCATCAAAGACCCGTATTCAGCCTCAAGCAGGTCAAGAGCCTGACCGAAATAACGGGGATTCACTCCTATGAAAGTCCATATGGCCTCACGTTCCTCCGCCGTATCCACAAGAGAACAATAATGGGCGACATCCTCGCGATAGAACTCGTTTGAGATATTATAATCCGCCATGACGAGTTCCCTGTCGGCTCCGAGAGCCGTGAGAACAAGGGCCGCGGCAATACCCGTTCTGTCCTTCCCCTGAGAGCAATGCCAATACACGGCTCCCGAAGTGGTATTGACAATGTTCTGGAGGAAACCGGCGTACTGCATCTGGGTAAAGTCATCCGTCACCAGTCCGGCATACATCGCCCTCGCCACCGACTGCACCTTGGCGGATTTTGCATTCTCCACAAGCCACCCTCCGAGATCGACGTAAGCCTCCCGGGGAAGGACCATCTCAGCCATTTTACTGCTTTTCTCATTGAATGCGGGCATCCAGATGTTTCCGGCTCCGGGAACTTCCCTGTCCGGCAGACTTGTAACCTCCATACTTGTACGGAAGTCAAAGATTCTGGCAAGGTGATACCGGTCCTTCAGAATGGAGATGTCTTCATCCGAGACCCTGGCAAGGTCTCCACCCCTGAGCAGCAAGCCTCTTTTGACGGTACGGCCGTCAGGAAGGACGTAACCGCCCAAATCCCGGGCATTGATTACAGTGCTCAGTCCTATGCTCTGTGATGCGAAATCCATCTACAGGATTCTGATGATGTTCGAGAATCCCGTAATGTCGAAAACTTCCTTTACCTGAGGCCTCATGTTTGTCATCACCATCGACCCTCCCTTGGAAGAAACGCTCTTCTGGAGCATCAGGAAGAGTCTCAGCCCCTGGCTTGAAGTATATTCCATATCCGTACAATCAATCTCATAATCGGGCTTGGCCTCTTCCATCAGAGGAGCAATGTCCTTCTGGAACTGATCCGCATTGGTGGTGTCAAGCCTTCCTGTAAGTTTGACAAAAGTTTTGGCGTTTTCCTTTCTGATTTCTACGTTCATAATTATTTGATTTTTTTAACCATCGTGAGAATATTGCTGCCGTTTTCATATCTGTAGGACACGGAATCCATCATCTCCTTGCACAGGTAGATTCCGAGTCCGCCTATCTGCCTCTGCTCAAGGGGAGCGTTGATATCGGGATCCTGTCTTTTCAAAGGATCGAATTCCATTCCTCCGTCCTTGAACGTTATTTTCAACTCATCCGTTGCCGCATTCACGTGAACATCCACCCAGGTCGTCCCCGAATAGTCCAGGATATTCTCCTCAATCTCCTCCACGCACAGACGAACCTTGAACTTCACATCCTCCGGCAAGTTCACAACTTCGGGACAGTTCATCACAGTCTCGATTATTTCCGCATTTTTTCCTTCAACAGGATCGAATCTTCTTTCCATACTGCAAAAATACATTATCCTTTGAAAACTTCATCTATCAATAACACGAATTCTGCATAAGCATCCGTTCCCTCAAGTTCGGACAGAGCCTCCGCAAGTCCGCGGTAGTGCCATTCGTGGTCGGGCTTCCCGCCCGGAGCGTGAAAAAGGCTCCACAGGGCATCACCGGATTTCCTGTAATCCCTTGCAATCGCCCTCATATTGGACAACTTGTCGCCGAGAGCCACCGTCTTGGCATCCTTGGTCGCCGAAGAAAGTCTTTCTATGGCAGCCTGCTTGCGTGACCTCCAGCTTTCCTCCTCACTGACGCTGCTGTCCATCACATCCGACTCAGCCTTCACCAGAGACGCAACCCTTTCTCCGAACACGGACCTTATCTGCTCCTCCGTCACGGCGGTGTCCTCCACTGTGTCGTGCAGTGCGGCCGCGGCCAGAAGTTCCGGGTCACTGGTCATCGTGGCCACTATCTCCATAGCTTCCAGCACGTGAATCACATAGGGGAAACCCTTCCCCCTGCGTTCGGTGTTGGAATGGGCGTCAACGGCGAACTTTATCGCCTTGTCCACAAAAGACGTGTCCAGATATCTGTTTGCCATAATCACTCGTTCATAAAAGGTAACTGCCTGGCCGTCTCCACAAGCCTTTCCGCTCTCTTTCCGTTGTATTCCGGGCTGCCTCCCAGAATGTCGAACATCCGCTTGAGGCCCCCTGCGCCGCCCTTCATTTTCAATATGGACACCACACAGAGATTCTGTACGGCGACCGTGGAAGAAACGATATCCAGGTCAGTGTTTCCTATCTGATACACGGCGAGATTGTATGCATCCTCGCTGTTCTCCTTGATGAATCTGTCCAAATCGCCCAGGGTCTTGAATTTGAAATGGCTGAAAACGTTGAGATAGGGCAGGTATGAGGCTTCGTAAATCTCGGCCTGATTGATGGCCGCTATCCTCTTCACCAACTTGTCAAACGGCTTCAGCTCGAGATAGCTCTTGAAGGAATCCCCGTTCAGGGGCACGTCATCGAAACGTCCGCTGGCCACAAGTTTCTGCACTCCCCGCCTGTAGTCATTGATATTGGTCCTGATTAGACTGAACTGCTCATCGGCGAGTTCCATCATACCGGCAAGCCTGTTGAGGTTGCGGAGATATTCCCTGGGCACCTCCACTCCCGACTTGTATCCCGTGTCGTGATACATCGTGGCCCAGACGTGCTGCAAAGCGGTACGCATCTGTATCTCCAGCCTGTAGCTGTTTATCTCCGGATGCTCCGGATCATAATACAGCGACTTGGGAATCCGGCAGACATAATGGAGCGAATTGTAGCCGAAACTGTCGAGCTCGTGCATCTTGCGCTTGTCCACGCTGTTGGCCCAGTCTATTTCGAACAGTCTGTCAACCATTGCCGAAATCTTGTCCACCTCGTCACTGTAGAACGTGATGACTCTCAATCCCACGATATCCGTAATATCCTCAAGGAAGGAATACTTCGACCCCTTGAGTTCCAACTTGCCGGCAAGACTCTTCTCCGTCTTCACCCTGGACTCGATGGCGTTGAGGTATATCCCGTTGGCTGAAATGTTCCTGTTCAGAACCTCGCGGGCCACTTCCATCATTTTCCCGAACACGGCAAGATTCCCGCGGTATTCCTCGAGAATCATCGTGCAGTGCAGGTCAAGACCGTATTTCTCCAGACCGTCCGTCATAATCATTTCACATCTTCCCTCGCCCAATCGTCAGTGCGGAAGGGGGCAAGCGGAATACCGTAATTGTTATATACGGAGCCTTCGCTCCAGTCGCGGAAGCAGTAGCGCACGGCAACGGGTTCGGGAACTTCCGCACAACTCACCACAATCATCCTGTTATCCTTGCCGGACAGCACTCCCACTGCCTTGTGATAAACCTTGTCCGCTCCGGCCATCTCGAAGCCGCCGAGTTCGCGTCCCATCGGAGAAAGGCCCGTAGCCGTATTGAACGAGACGTAAGCCTTGCCTTCCTTGAATTCCACTCCCTTGAAGACAGGCGCATCAGCCTCCAGAAAATCGAAGCCGTAATCGTGCCGCATAGCCAGATAGGCCAGCCTCTGCCCCACTTTCCGCTTCTCGCAGGGGTGTATTGTGCCGAACTCACCGATGTCGCAGAGAACGGCCATACCGCTGTGGGGAATGCAGTCCAAAGACTTCTGCTGGGCTTCGTTGAAGTACCCCAGTTCACACTCCGTGCCGTCACCGTACCTGTACGGCGCTATCTGAGCGAAGTAGAAGGGAGCGTCGGGAACTTTGAAGAGCTCTCTCATCGCCTGAACGTAAGCCGCCTGCAGGCGGATGTACTGCTCGGGGCGGAAACGGTTGGTCTCTCCCTGATACCATATCATACCCTTGAAGGTATAAGGCACAAGGGGAGCCACCTGGCCGTTGAACAGAAGGCTGGGCGCCTGATAGTTGTGAACCTCGATTGAAGGGTCGTCAAGATACTTCAGGTCGAACTCGGGAAAATCCTTCGCTATCACCTCCCGAGGAATCCAGGTCTCGATGCTGCTGCCTCCCCAACTGGACACAATGATGCCCACAGGCACGTCAATGGCTGTCTGCAGGGCCTCGGCGAAGAAATAGGCCGTGGCACTGGTATTCGCCACAACGGAAGGGGTATGCTCCTCCCAACTGCCCTCGGAGACTTCCTCCACAGTCCGGGAAGATTTCTTCTTGATATTGCAGATTCTGATGGGACGGGAAGGCTTTGCGCCCACAATGAACTCAGTGGCACCTTTCGCCGGCTGGGAATCATAACCCTTCACCGGCATCTCCATATTGGACTGGCCTGAACAGAACCAGACTTCCCCGATGAGAACGTTCTTCAGAGTCACGGACTCCCCGTCACTCACCGTTATGTCGTAGGGACCGCCCGCGGCGGGAGTATCCACCCGCAGACTCCATTTGCCGGTTTTGGCATCGGCCCTGACTCTGAACAGTTCATTGGACCAGCCGGTGGTGAGCGTTACCGTTTTCCCGGGAGACGCCGTCCCCCACAACGCCACATCGCTCCGCTGCTGAAGCACCATATTGTCACTTATAACCGATGGGAAAGTCACCTTCGCTCCGGCATTGACGGAGAAAAGAAGGGCAAGTGCCGCTAAAATTGCAGGAAATCTTTCCATCAGACTAGAATTTGAGGGTTGTGGTTACGGGATAGTGGTCTGAAATGTAAGGAATGTCTGCATAAGGCTGATTCACCACCTTGAAATTGTCGCAGGACTTGAATCCGGAATAATAGATATAATCGATGACGGTTGACTCCGCCTCATTCCCCCAGGCATTGTAGGTGATGCTGTTGTCGGTGTGCGGAGCCTCCACGCGGGCGCTCTTCATCATCTTGTCGAGGTCTTCGAGGCAGGGATTGTCGGCGGTGATATTGAAATCCCCCGTGAGAATCATAGGGATGCCGTCGGGGTTCATCGCGGCTATCCTCTCCACAATCAGGGCGAGACCGTTCTTCTGGGCAACGGGTCCTATATGATCGAGGTGGGTGTTGACATAAAAGAATTCCCTGCCGCCTTCCTTGAGTTTGAGTTTGGTCCAGGTGGCCGTGCGCACGCAGGCCGCATCCCAACCCCTTGAAGGCACCTCAGGTGTCTCGGAAAGCCAGTATGTGCCCCAGTCCAGGAGTTCAATCTTCTCAGTATTCCAGAATATGGCCATAGTCTCGCCCTTGCGTACTCCGTCATCGCGTCCGACACCCACGTTGTCATAGCCGGGAAGGTTTTCCCTTATATACTCTATCTGGAAATCGAAGGCCTCCTGGAGGCCGAAGATGTCCGGTTTCCGGTCCTGAAGCATCGCTATGGTTGCGGGACGGCGGTTCGCCCAGGAATTGGCACCGTCATTGGCGACACCGAGACGAATGTTGTAAGACATAACCTGAAGTTCCGGCGAGGAACACGCAGCCATCATTATGGCCAGGGGAAGCAAAAGCAATTTGCGCATAATCACGTGGTTTAAAGTTTATAATAACTGCTGAGGATGGCGGAAAACCATCTTGCAGGCAGAATCCGTTTGAGAACAGTGGAAAGGAACTGCTCGAAAGTCGATATCACGTAGGAACAGGCCGGGCGCTTCTTCATCACTATCCGGCTTATCCTTGCGGCAAGATACTCCGGTTTCAGCCCCGTCTGCTCGTCATTCTCTATGCTGGCCAGGGATGCGGCGTAGGTCTTGTACACCCTGTATGTCTCATCGTCCTTCACCGATTTGCGTTGAGAGGTGAACTTCGTTGCAAAATCCCCGGGCTCTATCACCACAACGTCTATTCCGAAACTCCTGACTTCCATTCTCAAAGCCTCACAATACCCTTCAATGGCAAATTTGCTTGCACTGTACAGGCCCTGGAAAGGCAAGCCCATCAGCCCGCCTATCGAACTGAAACACAGAATCTTTCCGGAGCCCTGACGTCTCATCACGGGAAGAACGTAATGCAGGAAGCGGACCATCCCCATAAAATTTGTATCCATCTGGAGCTGCGCATCCTCAATGGAGCAGAATTCCAGCGGGCCGCCTATTCCCATTCCGGCGTTGCTGATGAAAACGTCTATCCCGCCTTCCGCGGCCACGACGCTGTCAACCGCGGCCTTGCACTCCTCCTCGTTCCTCACGTCCGCCTTGAGATAAATTACCCCCGGTATCCTGTCACCCTCCTTGCGGAACGTGCCATACACCTTGTGCCCGTCGGCATTCAGCCTTTCGGCCATCGCCCTGCCGAATCCGGAAGTTATGCCCGTTATCAGAATAGTCATTGCCTACAAATATACTAAATTCTTTCCATAATCGACACTGCCGCAACATAGGCCGTGCTCCAGGCCGCCTGAAGGTTGAATCCGCCCGTAACGGCATCCACGTCCAGGACCTCCCCTGTAAGGAACAGGCCCGGGACCTTTCTGGACTCCATCGTGGAGGCATTGACCTCCGAAAGATCGACTCCGCCGCAAGTCACGAACTCATCCTTGAACCTGCAACGCCCCGTTATCCTGTAAACGTCCGACGTGAGGCTCGCCACGCACCTGTTGGTTCCCTTCGACCCCAGTTCCGCCCAACGCAAATCCTCCCGGATGCCGGCCCGGGAAAGAATATGCTTCCAAAGGCGCCCGCTCAGCCCTTCGGGATGCACGCTGCCCATCTGTTTGAGCCCGTTTGCCACGGCAGTCTCCCGAAGCCATTCCCGCACTTCGTTTTCTCCCGCACCCGGCCAGTTCACGGTGAGTTCCGCCTTATATTCATTTTCCGCCAGCCATCCCGCCGCATACGAACTCAGCCTCAACACCGCCGGGCCGCTCAATCCCCAGTCGGTAATGAGAAGTTCCCCTCTGGATTTGAAGCCCGTCCCGGCCAGCCCGAGCACGGCCGATGGAGATACAGAGCCCATCAACGGCCGCAACGACCTGTCTTCTATTCTGAATGAGAACAGGGAAGGAACCTGCGGGACTGTTTTCAAACCTATGCTTTCAAGCAGTCCGGCAGTTCCGCCGCCGCTCGCAACCACCACCGCATCCGCCTCGAACTGGGGTCTGCCTTCAATGTCAACAATGAATTTTTCTTCCTTCCGGATCCCCATCACCTTATGCCTGCAACGCAGTTCCACACCGCTTCGGCGCATCTTCTCAGCCAGCAGACCAACTATCTCCATAGCATCATCAGAAACGGGGAACACCCGGCCGTCGGGCTGCGAATAGAGCCGGACTCCCTCCTTTTCGAACCATTCACGGCAATCGTCGGGCCCGAAAGACGAAAGCACGCGCTTCATCAGATTGAAGCCCCGCGGATAGACGTCACGGAGATTTCCTACGCCGGAAAAAGTGTTCGTGAGATTGCAGCGTCCGCCTCCCGTAAGGGCCAGTTTCGCCATCGGCTTCAGACCGGCCTCAAACACGGTCACATCCGCATCGGGCCTCGCCGCCTTGATGCAGACAGCGCAGAAACAGCCTGACGCTCCGGCACCGATAATCGCTATTTTCCCCACGGATTGAAACTCTCGGGCATAGACAGTTTGAACAGGTTGCGGCGATGCATACCGTCAATTTTCTCCTTCACTGCCGCGTCATCGCACTCCCCGGTCCTTATATAACGGTCCAGCACCTCATAGGTGAAACCGAATTTCTGCTCATCCGAGCAACTGTGGGGCAGTCCGTCATCGGGAGTCTTGTCAACCCATTTCGAAGGTATGCCGAGCGCGTGGCCGATGCCACGGATTTCCTGCACCACAAGCCCTCCAAGGGGGCTGAAATCGCCCACACTGTCGCCCCAGCGGGTAGCGTAGCCCACCCAGTCCTCCGACAGGTTGCAGGTATTCACAACCCTGCCATTCAGCGACTGAGACACGGCATACAGCACCGTCATCCTCACCCTCGGCGGGATATTCTGCTCCGCCTGCTTCGAAAGAGTTACCGCTTCCGTTTGTTCCGGATGCAGCCCCTCCGTTCCGGGGGCAAATATTTTCCGGCTTAACGCCCCCATCACGGAGGGCCTGCACCCGGAAAGTTCGGGCCCCTGCGTCTCAGCCGACTGTAAAGTCTCTGCGATGGGGGCATTAGTCCCGATGTCATCCGTTCCGGCCGACTGCAGAATATCTGCGATGGAGGCATTAGCCCTGATGTATTCTGCCCCCTGAGCAGAGACTTTACAGGAGGCAAGTATAGAGAAAGAA
>JAKSKJ010000040.1 GCA_024401795.1 Bacteroidales bacterium
TGTGGAGCATAGGGGGATCGAACCCCTGACCTTAAGATTGCGAACCTTACGCTCTACCAACTGAGCTAATACCCCGATTGCGGGGACAAATATAGGATTAAATAATAAAATATGCAATTGATTGCGATACTCCTTCAGTGGGGAATTATTCAGGCTTCGGCAGTTTATATGCAGGAAGCACCCGATTATGAGTCGGCCAACGTCAGCCAGACCGCTATGGGAAGGGTCGTGGAGATTCTCGACACGGACCGCTATTGGACAAAAATCCGCACCCCGGAACCTTACGAGGGCTGGATTAACGGGCTCTGCCTCGTAAAAATCACGGAGGAGCAGAAGGATGCATTCCTGGACTCTCCACGATACATCTGCACTGCGGAGTTCTCCCACATTTACGAAAAGCCTTCCGACAGGTCGCCCCGCGTGACGGATTTCGTTATGGGCAATATCGTCGGGCAGGGAAGCCGCAGGAGCGGGACCTGGGTTGAGGTGGTCCTTCCTTCCGGGAAAACGGGATGGGCGAGAAGTCGCGATGTTCAGGATTTACGTCAGTGGGCGTCCGGGCCTGCCGCAACCGCTTCCGGCCTTGAAGACGTGGCCCGCCGTTTCGTCGGTTCCGCCTATGTGTGGGGAGGGATGAGTCCCAAGGGCTTCGACTGCAGCGGCCTCGCCGGATTCTGCTATTTTATGAACGGAATCCTTCTTCCGCGTGACGCCTCCCAGCAGGCGAAATGCGGTGTGTCCGTTCCCGTCGGAGAGATGCTGCCCGGAGACCTCGTGTTCTTCGGCGAGAGCAGGATTTCCCACGTCGGGCTCTGTGTCGCCCCGGGTGTCGTGGTGCATTCTTCCCAGACGGTCAGGGTGAGTTCCCTCCTCCCCGGAGGAGAGGACTATTACGGGCGCAATATCATTGATGTAAGGAGGATTCTGGGGCACGTGGATGACGGAACGGGAGCAAAGAGCATATTGATGAGCCCGCTTTATTTCAAACAATAGAAAATTTGCGTATATTTGCGGAGGTGAAATTATAAACACTTTGTTATGAATCTTAGAGATATCAAGAAAGACATCGAGTATGTTCTCAGTGCATTCGTAGAGGATTGCTCTGTTTGCGCAGCCGTCAATCCCAATGCTTCAGATGAAAAGATTGCCGCACTTATGGAAGAAGCCGTCAATCTGTACAACGACCTTCGCGACAAGGTCAACGTAAAGGTTGAGGGTCCCAGAAAGGCTTATTTTACAGGACTCCGCAAGGAGATTCTCGAAGAGACCAACGCTCTGTACGAGAAACTCAGCGAAACGGTAAAGAAAGGTGCTAAGAAATAGATTTTCTATTCTCATATCAGTCGCGCTCCTGCTGGCAGGCGGGGGCGCGACTGCTGGTATTCCGCAGTATCCCGCTCAGGAGGATATCCTGAAGATGGGAGATCGGGAAGGAATTTCCGGTTCGGTCTGGGGAGCCTTTGCCGTAACGTCCGACGGCGACACTCTGGTGGATGTGGGCAGGAGGACCAGAATGATTCCGGCATCCAATCTGAAACTCATCACGACGGGAGCGGCGTTGCGCACTCTGGACCCCGACTTCCGTTTCGTCACCCGTTTGGCCTGCAGGGGTGAAATCGTGGACAGCACGCTTGTAGGAGATCTGTTCATTGTGGGAGGGGGAGACCCGTCCCTGTGCGACCGTTACAGCCAGACCGGAGACTCCCTTGCCACGTTCGCGGCGTGGAGGGAGGCTCTTCTCCTGAACGGAATCAATTCCATACAGGGGGGAGTGGTGGCTGATGACAGATATTTCGACGGAGAGGATATCATCGGAGGCTGGAACATAGAAGACATCTGCCCCGACTACAGTGCCGGAGCTTCCGGTCTCAACATAGCGGACAACAAGGCGTGCAGCGCCGACGACGCACCCCTCCACTGCGCCTCCGAATTCACTTTTTACCTGCGCCAGAACGGGATTCCGGTAGCCCGGAGCGAATCTGAGGGCACGTTCGTCCCCGTTGACAGCATGAAGGTGCTGGGAGAAACGGAGTCGGTCACTCTTGCCGACCTGATTGGCGTTGCCAACCACGAAAGCGAGAATATGTATGCCGAGGCGCTTTTCCGTCAGATGGGGAAGACTGTCTCAGGCTCCGCTTCATACAAAACGTCCCGTAAGGCTATGAGTGCCGTTCTGGACAGTATGGGCATAAGCACTGCTGGGGTGAGGATCACCGATGGCAGCGGACTGGCGAGGAACAATCTGCTGACTCCCGAATTCATAGTGGATTTTCTGATGAAGATGAGCGGGGACGAGGATTTCGGGGTTTATCTCAACTCTCTTCCCGAGCCGGGAGAGGGGACGATGAAAAACCGCCTGTCCGACCAGCCGGCTTCGCTGCGCTCCAGAGTTTTTATGAAAAGCGGAACTATGACGGGTGTCCGTTGTTTCAGCGGTTATATTCTGCCTTCCAACGCCGATTCCGGCAAGATGATTGCATTCTCCCTGATGTTCAACAATTTTGTAGTTCCGTCTTCGGCGCTGGCGCCGGTGATAGACGAGATGATTGTGCGTTTGGCTGCAGAAAATTAGAACCTGTTTTGAAATGGTTGATGAATTTTATTATATAAGATTTTTATTGTATTTTGGTTCTGGAATGAGGGAGCGTAGCCGTAGCTACGTGACCGAATGACAGAAGCGAAAGACAGAAAAAGGTTAATAAGAAAAGAAGTTAATCATTTTGAAACAGGTTCTTAATTGTTATATTTGTAGGCTATGATAAAAAGACTTCTGACTCTTGTTCCGGCAATCGCGCTGTCGTTCTGCGCATCTGCCCAGAAATATTCGAACGGCCTTGTTGACAAATCGATAGCCATTGTAGGCAATGAGGTGATAACCATCTCCGACATCGAGCAGGAGGTGCAGACTATGCGCGCTTCCGGAATGGCGTCCGACCAGAATCTCCGCTGTGAGATACTGGAGCAGATGCTTGAGTCGAAACTGTATCTGATGCAGGCGAGGCTCGATTCCCTTAAGATTAACCGCGATATGGTGGATGCACAGTTGAGCCAGCGTATCGACCAGATTCGCACCGGACTCGGCGGAGACGAACAAGTGGAGGAATATTTCCACAAACCTCTGTACAAACTCCGTCAGGAATGGCGCCAGCAGTTCGAGAATATGTCTCTGACCCAGCAGGAGCAGCAGGAGATTGCGTCCAAGATTCCGGAGATAACTCCCTATGACGTGAAGCAATATGTGGATACTGTGGACGTTACCAACCTTCCCGTCATTCCTATCAAGTACAAGATGAGCCATATCTGTGTTTATCCCGACCGGGAGGCGGCCGCAATGGTTGTCAAGGAAAAATTGCTCAGCCTGAGGGAGCGCATCATCAATGGAGAGAAATTCGCAACGCTGGCAAGGCTCTATTCGGAGGATCCGGGCAGCGCACGCAAGGGAGGCGAACTCGGAATGGCTTCGAAGTCAATCTTCTGGCCCGCATTCTCCGATGCCGCAATGGCCCTCAAGCCCGGAGTGATATCCCAGATAGTGGAGACGCCCGACGGCTTCCATATCATAGAAGTGCTTGAGAAGAAGGGTGATATGTTCAATGCCAGACATATCCTCATAAGGCCGCAATATACTGTGAAGGACCGCGAGAAAGCCTTTTCGCGTCTGGATTCCATCCGCACGATGATAGTTGACAGCGCCAGGATTTCTTTTGATATGGCGGCCCGCTTCTATTCGGAAGACTCTGCCACCCGTACCAACGGAGGCCAGATGGCGGACATCAATACGGGTTCGGCATATTTTGAAATAGACCAGCTCAAACCTCAGGACTACAAGGCAATACAGGACCTCAAGGAAGGCGAGGTGTCCCGGCCCATCGAATCTCTCGACAATGAAGGCCGTGACGGCAATCTCGTATATAAGATAGTTCGCCTCGACAAGATTGTTCCGGCCCATACCGCCTCTCTGGAGAAGGATTATACCGAACTTCTGTCCGGCGTGGAGATGCTGAAGAAGGAAGAGGCGCTGAAAGTCTTCATCGACAAGAAGATAAAAGAGACCTACATAGTCATCGACCCTCTTTTCAAGGAGTGTGAGTTCACCCGTACGGGATGGCAGGAAAAATTCAGAAAAGACTAGCCACGCTTTTTCTGTCGGCGGTGGCGCTGCTTCCGGTGTCGGCTTCGGCACAGGAGCAGTCCGACAGCCTCGTGCGCTTCGTGAAGGGAGCGTCCATCCAACTCATAGAGAAGGACGGACAGACTCTGCGCAAGGCGGTGGATGCCACTTTCCTCCACAACGGCACATATCTTATATGCGATACCGCCCTGTGGGACGTCAACCGCAAGATGATTCAGGCGGAGGGGAACGTGAGAATCATTCAGGACGAGACGACTTTGTCTTCCGACCGTCTTGATTACGATATCGACGGTAATCTGGCGCAATTCCGTGGCGCTGTCGTCACCCTTCAGGACAAACAGAACAACATACTCAAGACCCGTCATCTGGACTATAATACCAAGGACAGCATTGCCGTTTTCATGAACGGCGGCTCCATGAAAGACAAGGACGGGCAGATAATAGAGAGCATAGACGGCACTTATGATTCCAAGGCGCACCTGTTCTCGTTCCGCAGGGATGTGAATATGTTCACCGACTCCGTGTTTGTGAAGACGGAATCCCTCGACTTCGAGTCTGACAGCTCACGTGCCGTATTTCTGACACACATAGATTTCTGGAAGGACGGCAATATGTTGTCCGCCTCCGGAGGATGGTATGAAAGGCCCCGGGAACTGTTCTTTTTCAACGGCAGCGTCCACGGGATGACGGCAGAGCAGGAATCCTGGTCCGATTCGCTGTTTTTCCATCGTCTTACCAACAATGTCGAGTTGCTCGGCAGTGCGCAGGTTCAGGACAGCACCCGGAAAGTTGCGGGCCTCGCGGATTATATCTTTTATGAAGATTCGCTTGCACGCGTCACAATGCGGCGCCGTGCGGCGGTTGCAGTCCGCACCAGCGAGAAGGCCGGGGAGAACGGGGAGGAGAAGGTGGATACTCTATACTTCGGAGCGGATACGCTGAGATATTATACCGTAAGGAAATGCGATATTCCGGAGGAGGCCGTGAAGGAAGCGGAAACCCGTGTGGCGGAAATGTTCGTTGACCCGGTTACGGAATACAGGATGAAGGCTGCAAAAGAAGCGGCCGAAGCCGCCGCCAAGGCATTGCAGGAGCATCAGGAGGAAACCGGGGAAATCAATAAAAAGAAAGCCCGGAAACCGGAGGCTCAAACAACCGATACCCTGCCCCCTCCGTCCGACGCTTTGAAGTCTGCCGCCGATTCTTTGAAATCTGCCGCTGACTCGTTGAGGCAGTCGCCGGACTCTTTGCAAGTTGCAGCCGATTCGCTGAAAGCCGACACTCTGGCGGTCACCGTAGTGCCCGATACCACAAGAATAGGTTTCCTGGAGGGAATCCGCAACGTCAGAATATTCCGCAAGGACATTCAGGTTTCAGCCGACTCGATGCGCTACAACGACCTCGATTCGATTGCGAGATTCTATATTGACCCCATCGTATGGAATGACGGCAACAGGCAGTACACTGCCGACAGTCTCTTTGCCCTGGTGAAAAACAATGGCGTGGACCGTGTGAGTCTGATGTCCGATGCTTTCATCATCACGCAGGAAGACTCCCTGTATTTCGACCAGATAAAGTCAACGGAGGTTATGGCGTATTTCGACTCCACGGCCGCCCTTCGCCGTTTCGATGCCCTGGGAGGCGCGTCCGCGTATTTCTACCTTCAGGAAAACGATGCGTTCGCCACTATGAACAAGGTGGAAAGCAAGATGCTCTCCGCTATCCTGAAGAACGGCGAAGTTGACAGGATATTCTATTTCGATTCTCCCAAGAACGATGCTTTCCCTCTCGCTCAGCTGACTATGGACGACCAGAGGATGAGGGGCTTCAACTGGCAGGTGGAGAAGCGCCCGGAGTCCAGAGCCGATGTGACTACCCTTGAATTGAAACCTTCCGAGAGATTGGAATACAAGCTCCGACCGAAGGCGACTTTCCTGCAGACCGACATATATTTCCCGGGTTATATAGAATCTGTCTATAGAGGCATTTCCGTCCGTGATTCCCTCAAGAGGGTGCGCAGAGCCGAGGAGGAGAGACTGGAGAGGGAAAGGAAGTCGGCGGAGAAGGATTCTCTTGCAACTGCACCGTTGGATTCCGCTGTAGTGGAGAAACAGGCTCCCGATACTCTGGCTGTAACTGAAGTTCCGAAGGATACGGTCGCGGTGGATACGTCCGCCGTTGCCGTGCCTCTTACTCCCGCTGAAGCAAGGAGGGCCGAGTTGGAAGCCCGCAGGAAAGCAAGGGAGGAGGCCAGGGAGGCGAAATGGGCCGAGTTGGATGCCCGGGATGCCGCCAGGGCTGCGGCCAAGGCTGAAAAGAAATTGAAAAAACAACGTGCCCGCACCCGCAAGGAGCTGATTCGTAAGCAGAAGCAGGAAGCGAAGGATGCCGCCAAACTTGAAAGATACAAGGCCCGTTATGCCGCCCGCAAGGCAAGGCAGGATGCCCGGAAAATAAAGAAACAAGACAATGGAAAAACTGATTGACAGATTTTTGCGCTATGTCGCAATTGACACCCGGTCCAACGAGGAGTCCGAGACCCAGCCTTCCGAGGCGAAGGAACTGAATCTGCTGAGCCTTCTCAGGGACGAACTTTGTGCTATGGGTATTGACGCCAAACTTGACGAATATGGTTACGTGATGGCGCGTATTCCTGCATCGGAAGGGGTAAAGGGCCCCAAGGTCGGGTTTATAGCCCACGTTGACACTGCTCCCGATGCCTCCGGCAAGGACGTGAAACCCCAGATAATCAAGGACTACGACGGAGGAGCTATCGAACTTAAGGGCGTGCCGGGGCTGAAACTGGATCCGGCTGAATTTCCGGAACTTCTGGACCATAAGGGCGAGACCGTTATCACTACGGATGGAACCACCCTTCTTGGCGCGGACGACAAGGCCGGCGTGGCTGAAATTATGGATGCGGTGCAGTACATTGTGTCCCACCCCGAATTCAGGCACGGGGAGATACGCATCGGCTTTACTCCCGATGAGGAAATAGGCCGCGGCGTGGTGAAATTCGACGTGCCGGCTTTTGATGCGGATTACGCCTATACTATGGACGGCGGCGCTGTCGGGGAATTGGAATTCGAGAATTTCAACGCCGCATCGGCAGTCGTTAAAATCCAGGGATGCAACGTGCATCCGGGTTATGCCAAGGGAAAGATGCGCAACGCCATACTCATTGCCCAGGAGTTCAACGCCCTCCTTCCGGTTGAGCAGCGTCCCGCATTCACCGAGGGTTACGAGGGTTTCTACCATATAATTGATATGAAAGGCTCTGTGGAGAACGCTTCAATCACTTATATAATAAGGGACCACGACCGGGAGAAGTTTGAGGAAAGGAAAGCTGTCATTCAGCGTTGCGCCGATTTCATCAACCTCCGTTACGGCGAAGGAACCGCCGTGGCTGCGGTGAAGGACCAGTATTATAATATGAGGAAGGAGGTCGAGCCGCACTACCACGTCGTGGAGAAGGCGGTGAAAGCAATGGAGATGGCGGGCATCAAGCCGAAAATCCAGCCCATCCGAGGCGGCACCGACGGTGCCAACCTCTCGTTCCGCGGACTTCCCTGCCCCAACATCTTTGCCGGTGGCTACAACTTCCACGGCAAGATGGAATGGATTCCCCTCGAATCGATGCAGAAAGCGTCGGAGGTCATTCTCAACATAATAGGATTATACGCAGAATAATATGGCAGACAAGAAGATATCAATGCCGGAGAACGCGCATCGCGAACTGAAGGCCGGCGAGCAGTACAAACCCATACTCGGAGGTCGCAACCCTCTTGAAGTGACTCCGTATTCCGTTGTGATGGGCCTTGTTATGACCATCATTTTTTCCGCCGCCGCCGCGTACCTCGGCCTCAAGGTGGGGCAGGTGTTCGAAGCCGCCATCCCCATCGCCATTCTGGCCGTCGGGGTCACCGGTGCACTCGGCAGGAAGGACGGCCTGGCGCAGAACGTGATAATCCAGAGCATCGGAGCCTGCTCCGGCGTGGTGGTGGCCGGTGCGATATTCACCCTCCCCGCCATCTATATTCTTGGCCTCGAAGTGAATTTCTGGCAGATGTTCTTCTCTTCCCTGCTGGGAGGTTTTCTCGGAATCCTTTTCCTGATACCTTTCAGGAAATATTTTGTGAAGGAAATGCACGGCAAGTATCCTTTCCCCGAGGCTACGGCTACGGCACAGGTGCTCGTCAGCGGCGAGTCCGGCGGGAAAAGTGCGAGAACTCTGGTGGTGGCCGGTCTCATAGGAGGACTGTACGATTTTGCCGTCAGCACTTTCGGAGCCTGGGCGGAGACGCTGAGCACCACTGTGATGCACTGGGGCCAGGTTGTGGCAGACAAGGCGAAACTCGTCGTAAAACTCAACACCGGTGCCGCGGTCCTCGGGCTCGGTTATATAATAGGACTCAAGTATTCTTTCGTGATTTGCTGCGGCTCTTTCCTTGTGTGGCTGCTCATCATTCCTCTTATGAATCTTATATGGGGAGGAGACGTCATTGACCTGATGGGCACCGGAATCACCCAGACCATATCTCAGATGGCTCCGGAGCAGATTTTCAAGGAATATGCCCGCCATATCGGCATCGGAGGCATTGCTACTGCGGGAATAATCGGTATCATCAAAAGTTCCGGAGTCATCAAGTCCGCAGTGGGGCTTGCCGTAGGGGAGTTCCGCAAGAAAGGACCTGCGTCCGGCGCGGCCGTTGACCGCACTCAGGAAGACCTTCCGATGAAGACCGTCGTCTTCGCGATTGCCCTCACCCTCATTGCCGTATTTGCATTCTTCGCTTTCGGCGGAGTGGTCAACAATATATGGCAGGCTCTGATAGCGCTTGTGATTGTTGCCCTGATAGCGTTCCTCTTCACCACGGTGGCGGCCAACGCCATTGCCATAGTGGGATCCAACCCTGTCAGCGGAATGACCATAATGACCCTCATCATCACGGCTCTGGTGCTGGTGGCTGTTGGTTTGAAAGGCAATGCCGGTATGGTTGCGGCGATGGTCATAGGCGGTGTGGTCTGCACGGCTCTTTCAACTGCGGGAGGCCTTATCACCGACTTCAAGATAGGTTATTGGATAGGTACGACTCCCAGGAAGCAGGAGGCGTGGAAATTTGTCGGTGTGGCCGTGGCGGCCGCTACCGTGGGCGGGGTGATGATGATTCTCAACAAGACCTACGGTTTTGTCGGGGAAGGTTCGCTCGTGGCTCCTCAGGCCAATGCCATGGCCGCGGTCATCCAGCCTATGATGAACGGAGGAAACGCTCCCTGGCTGCT
>JAKSKJ010000041.1 GCA_024401795.1 Bacteroidales bacterium
AAGGCCCGCAGTGAAGCTCAGGCCTACATCAACGAGGCTATGGATGAAGCCAGACTCAATGCCGCGCGTGAGGCCAAACGCATAGTGATCAACACTATCCAGCGCACCGCCACGGAAACGGCAATAGAGAATGCCGTTACCAGTTTCCCCATCGAGAACGATGAGGTGAAGGGACGCATCATAGGCAGGGAAGGCCGTAATATCCGTGCCTTGGAGGCTGCTACCGGTGTTGAGATTGTTGTGGATGACACTCCGGATGCGATTCTTCTTTCCGCATTCGACCCTGTACGCCGTGAGATTGCCCGTCTGTCTCTCCATCAGTTGGTGATAGACGGCCGTATCCACCCGGCACGAATAGAGGAAGTGGTGGCGAAGGTCAGCAAGCAGCTGGAGGACGAAATTCTGGAAACGGGAAAGCGCACCTGCATAGATCTTGGCATACACGGGCTCAACATAGAGCTTGTCAAACTGATCGGCCGAATGAAATACCGTTCATCCTACGGGCAGAATCTGTTGCAGCACTCACGCGAAGTTGCGAACATCTGCGCCGTGATGGCATCCGAACTGGGTCTTAATCCCAAGATTGCCAAGCGGGCGGGACTCCTTCACGATATAGGAAAGGTAAGTCAGGAAGATTCCGAACTGCCTCACGCACTTCTCGGAGCCAAACTGGCCGAACAGTACAAGGAACAGCCGGATATCTGCAATGCGGTTGGGGCCCACCACGAGGAAATGGAGATGACTTCGATTTATTCGCCTCTCGTTCTTGTGGGAGACGCCATCTCGGGTGCCCGTCCCGGTGCACGCCGTGAGGTCATAGAGAGTTACATCAAGAGGCTGAAGGGAATGGAAGACCTTGCCGCTTCCTATCCGGGCGTCACCAAATCCTACGCCATCCAGGCCGGACGCGAACTGCGCGTCATAGTGGGAGCCGATGAGGTGTCGGACGACCAGGCCGCACGCTTGAGTACGGATATCGCCCAGAAGATTCAGGATGAGATGACCTATCCGGGTCAGGTGAAGATAACCGTTATCCGCGAGACCCGCTCTGTGGCAATCGCGAAATAATACGGGTAAACAGCTCTGTCATTCTAACGGCGGCGATGTCGGCTTCTCTGACGACGTCGTCGCCGTCGTTAAGATTGGTTGCGATATTGTCCGTGTTGGATTCGTTGGTGATTACGGAGACTCCGAACACCCTGATTCCGCAATGGCGCGCGACAATGACTTCCGGTACGGTGGACATTCCTATCGCGTCCGCGCCGACCGTTCTGAAAAAACGTACTTCGGCAGGAGTTTCGTATGAAGGGCCGGAAGTGGCAAAATAGACGCCCTGCTTGAGATTGATGCCCATTTCTGCAGCAACCCCGAAAGCCGCATCCCTGAGTTCTGCGTCATATGCGCAGGTCATATCGGGGAATCTGGTCCCCATCTCGTTCATATTCGGCCCGATGAGGGGATTGGGTAGAGTGTTGATGTGGTCCCGTATGACCATCAGGTCGCCCCGTTTGATGTCCGGATTGCAGGAACCTGCCGCATTGGAAACAAAGAGGTACCTGATGCCCAGAATATTCATTGTCCGTATGGAGAGGGAAAGTTTCTCCATATCGTAGCCCTCATAGTAGTGAAAGCGTCCTTGCATTGCAATGACGCATTTCCCTCCCAACTGTCCGATTATGAAGTTCCCTTTGTGGCCTGCCGCAGTGGACAGGGGAAATCCGGGTATATCCCTGTAGGGGATGGTGACGGCGTCACCGATGCTGTCGGCAAGACGCCCCAGTCCGCTGCCGAGAACAATGCCGACCTCGGGCACTCTGCCACCGGCGAGCGCTTTGATGTATTCGGCGGACTCGAGAACTCTGTTGTACCTTCCGTCCATCAGAAACTCTCGCTGTCTCCGATGTTTTCGGCTTCAGGTCTCTGCGGGATTTCTCCGTTGAAGCAGTTCTGCTTGATGTACTCTACGACTTCGTCCAGACCGTCCCTGAATTTTTCGAAATCCTCCTTGTAGAGGAAAATCTTGTGCTTGTCGTACACGAAACTGCCGTCAGGATTGTTTCTGCGCTTGCTTTCAGTGATGGTGAGATAGAAGTCATTCTGTCCCTTTGTGGATTTGACGTCAAAGAAGTATGTGCGTTTGCCCGCTCTTACCGGTTTTGAGTAAACGTCTTCTGCGTCGCGGCTCTGAAACTGAGCCTGGTCGTAATCCTCTCTGTACATAAGTTGATGAATTATATTTTATGCAAAAATAGAATTTTTTGGGGATTAGATATTATATTTGCATAAAATTTTGTTTGAAAAGATGCTAAACCGTAGAATTCTACGTATTAAGGCCTTCAAGACCATATACAGTTACGCGGAAAATTCTTCCATGTCGCTCAAGGAGGTTGAGGCCCAGCTGGAGCGCTCCTGCGAATCCACAAGAGACCTGTACCTCTTCCTTCTTTCCATTGTGAACCCTCTTACCGAGGAGGCCAGGGCACGCATTGAGGCCGCAAAGGCCAAGTTCAATCCCACCGAAGAGGAGAAACATCCCAATCTCAAGTTCGTGGAGAACGCTATTGCCGTCGTTCTGGCGGAAGATCCCGATTTCTGCAAGCTGGTTTCCAAGAAGAAACTGTCCTGGGAGCAGTATGACGTGTTTTTGAGGCATCTCTACGAAAGTATCAGGCAGAAGAAGTATTTTCTTGACTATATGTCGCGACCTGAAAGGAGCCTGAAGGAGGATGCCGGACTGTGGGCGAAGATTTTTGAAAACGAATTCGAGGACAATGAGGAACTTGAGGCTATCCTTGAGGATATGTGCATCTGGTGGAACGATGATGTGGCCTATGCGCTCAACTGGTGTTGCCGCACGATGGACAAGCTCGGCACCGGAGTGCACTGGGACCTTCCCAGGTTGTATCTCAGCGAAATCCAACATTCATCGGAGGATGACCACGGTTTCGTGCTCGGCATAGTGAGAAAGGCTGTCTCCAATTTTGACAGATACTACGAGAGCGTTGCATCCCTCACGCCCAAATGGGACAAGAATCGCATATGTTATACCGATCTTGCCCTGATTGTGGCGGGGTTGGCCGAGAATGAGGCGTTCCCTCACATCCCCGCAAACGTGACAATCAACGAGTATGTGGAAATATCCAAATTCTACAGCACTCCGGAAAGCCGTGGATTCGTCAACGGTCTGCTTGACAAATTAATCAATAAAAGATAGTGAATATGGACATTTTGACTTTTATTCTTCAGGCTGCTCCCGCACAGCAGGGCGGTGGCGCTTCAATGTGGATTATGCTCATCCTCATCTTCGTGGTGATGTGGCTTTTCATGATTCGTCCGCAGCGCAAGCAGCAGAAGGAACTTGAGAAATTCCGCAGCGAGCTCAAGAAGGGTGACAAGGTGATTACCGCAGGCGGAATTTATGGTACGATTGCTGAAATTCAGGACACCACTGTCCTCATCAAGGTTGACGGTGAAGTGAAAATCCGTGTGGACAAGACCTCCATTATGAGGGATTCCACTGATGTTCAGCAGAGTCAGCCCGCTCAGAAGTAATACCGGTGAAAAACTGGCCCGCGTTCCTGGCCTGCCTTCTGCTATCTTTCAGCATATGGCTGGTTATGATACTCTCACGCACCCATACGGCGCAGGAGAGTGTTACCGTGCAGGTCTGCTCCAATATACAGGGCAGGTCCGGATATGCACAGGAGACCGTTGTGGTCACTGCCAGGTGCCGGGCATCGGGGTTCAAGCTGCTGAGCCTGCGGGCATCTGACGATAATGTCGTGGAAGTTACCGTGGGGCCGGAATATCTGAGCCCGGCCGGAGGGGATGACTTTATGATAGACACCAGAAATCTGTCGCGGTATGTGACCGACATTTTTGGCCCGGGGGTGGTTGCGGAGGCTTTCTCCGACCAGTTCCTGCGACTCCGTTTTCTGGAGGAATCCTTCCGCAAGGTCCCGCTGGTTCCCGTGTCATATGTAACGTTCAAGCCTCAATATATGGCTTTGGGTGGGATGGAACTTTCCGCCGATTCCGTGCTGGTCTATGGCTTGCCGGAAAGAATATCTTCCATTGACAAGATTCGGACGGAGCCTGTGTCGCTGAAGGACCTGAAGCGGGATGCTCACGGAATTGTAAATCTGGAAGTTCCTGCCGACGTCAGACTTTCCTTGACGGAAGTCGGATACAAGTTGCCTGTCGGCCGTTATGTGGAAATCCGCGAATCACTGAAGATTGATGCCAGGAACGTCCCTCTGGGCACCGAATTCGTGCTTTCACCTTCATCTGCCGAGGTCTTGTGGCGCTGTTCTTTCCCTCTGCGTGAACGTCCTTCGGGTCACTCGGGGCTTTATGTCGATTACAGGGAATTCGAACGTTCCCTCACAGGGAAATGTATAATCAGGCTGTCAGACGTTCCCGATGGGGTCATTGACTACGAAATCAATCCCGAAGTCTGCCTCTGTCTGGAGAAATCGAACGAGAAATGAAGACAACTCTGATTACGGGCGGAATAGGCTCCGGCAAATCGGAGGTTTGCCGTTATCTGCAGGGCAGGGGATTCCCTGTATATGATTGTGATTCCCGCTGTAAGGCATTGTATGAAAGTGTGCCCGGACTGAAGGACCGCATTGAGTCTGCCCTGGGTATCCCGTTCAGCTCCTTGAACTTGATTTTTGAAGATGAAGAAAAGCGTGAAACTCTGGAATCCATCGTGTTTCCGCTTCTCCTTGAGGATATTGCCGCCTGGAAGTCCGGACTTTCCTCCGACAGGTGCTTCATAGAGTCCGCCACTGCGGCCGGAAAGCCTGCATTCGACGGCGTATATGATGACGTATGGATTGTGAGGGCCCGGTACGAGACGCGTCTTGGCAGGAACCCGAAGGTGGCTCAGAGGGATTCACTGCAGAATTTCGACTTCCTGAAAGCGTCACGTATAATCGACAACGATGGAACTTTGGATGAATTGTACAATAAAACAGATAATTTGATATGAAGACCGATTTAGCTAAAATCCTTTCCGTTTCCGGCCGTCACGGCCTTTACCTCTACCTCGCGCAGGCGCGCAACGGTGCCATCGCCGAGGCTTTGGAAGATAAGAAACGCATCTTGTTCGATGCCAAGAGCCGTATCACGACTCTGGCGGACATTGCCATATTCACCAATGAAGGAGAACTCAAGCTCGCAGAGGTGTTCACTGCTATGAGCAAGGTCGGCGGGACTGTTCCAAACTCAAAGAGTCCCGATAAGGAGATAAAGGCTTTCTTCGACAAGGCCGTGCCGAATTATGATGGCGACCGCTTCTATGTTTCGCATATGAAGAAGATTCTGGACTGGTACGGAGAGCTC
This sequence comes from Bacteroidales bacterium, assembly GCA_024401795.1. Taxonomy (GTDB): domain Bacteria; phylum Bacteroidota; class Bacteroidia; order Bacteroidales; family UBA932; genus Cryptobacteroides. The sequence goes on from JAKSKJ010000041.1 coordinate 5,350, forward strand.
GTGAAGTATGCAAGCCTCGATTTCGTGACCGACGAAGAGCGCGAGAAAGAGTCCGCCAAGGCAGAATAAATGAAGACGGTAAGGGTCATAACGCTGGGATGTTCGAAGAATACCGTAGATACGGAACATCTTCTTGCACAGTTGCCGTCCTCCGGCTTCGTCATAAGGCCGGAGGATTGGGGCGGCAGCGTGGATTGGCTGTTGCTTAACACCTGCGGCTTCATCGGGGATGCCAAGGAGGAATCCGTACAGGCCATCCTTGAGGCCGTCGAGAGCAAGAAGAAAGGTCTTGCGGAGAAAGTGCTTGTGTTCGGCTGTCTTTCACAAAGGTATGCGAAGGAACTTTCCGAGGAGATTCCGGAGGTTGACGCCTGGTTCGGTGCAAGGGACTTGAATCCCGTGCTGAAGGCGCTCGGAGCGGAGCCGTCGGGCTCTGTTTCCCGTTTCAGGACGGACCATAAGCCGTATGCTTATCTGAAGATTTCCGAAGGATGCGACAGGAGATGCTCCTATTGTGCGATACCTTTCATCAGGGGCGCTCACCGTTCCGTGCCTATGGAGAATCTTGTGGCTGAGGCGGAAACGCTTGCCGCAAGCGGTGTGAAGGAACTTATCCTGATAGCTCAGGACAGTACATTCTATGGCCTGGATCTGTATGGAAGGCGTGCTCTGGCCGAGTTGCTGAAACGCTTGTCAGACGTGCCCGGCATCGAATGGCTGAGAATACATTACAGTTATCCGGCGGATTTCCCTATGGACGTGCTGGAGCAGATGGCCGTCAATCCCAAGGTTTGCCGCTATCTTGACATACCTCTGCAGCATATCTCGGACAAGGTTCTTGAAAATATGCACAGGCACGTGGACGGAGCGTGGACGAGAGAACTTATTGGACGCCTGCGCAGGGAAGTGCCGGGAGTGGCCCTGAGAACCACAATGATAGTAGGACATCCCGGTGAAGGGGAGGAGGAGTTCGACGACCTCCTGGATTTTATCCGTGAGGCGCGTTTCGAGCGTCTGGGTGCCTTCACTTATTCCGAAGAGGAGGGAACCTGGGGCGCCTGCAATCTGGAGGACAAGGTTCCGGAAGAGGAGAAAAGCCGCAGGCTGGATGCCCTTATGTCGTTGCAGGCATCGATTTCCCTGGAATGCAACAGGGCCCGGGTGGGTACGGTGGAACGTGTGCTCGTTGACGATTTGGTGGATGGAACGCTTGTCTGCCGTTCCGAATTCGAGTCTCCGGATGTTGACGGAGAAATCCTGGTAAGTTCCACAGACTCTTCGCTGGTCGGCAAATTCATCAACGTCAGGATTATCGGCGCCGACGAGTATGACCTCATAGCGGAAATCTGCGGGGTTTAGTTGCTCTTCTTCTTGACAGGGTCGCAGGTGAGCCCCACTCCCAATTTCTTGAATATCTTCTTGTCCACCTCGCTGAGCATCACGGTGGTGTGTACCTGGCATCCGTCCAGCTGGGGGAGGCAGGCGAGTGCTTTGCGGCAGTTCTCGTCGAACAGGCTCAGCATCGAAATCGCGACCAGAACTTCGTCCGTATGGAGCCTCGGGTTATGACCGTGCAGGTATGACACCTTTGTTTTCTGGATAGGCTCAATCATATTCTGCGGAATGAGCTTGATGCTGTGGTCTATGCCTGCGAGTTCCTTCAAGGCATTGAGTATAAGTGCGGCGCTGGGGCCCAGCAGGTCACTTGTCTCCGCCGTGATGATAGTGCCGTCCGCGAGCTCGATTGCGGATGACGGCTTGCCGCTCTTCTCCTGCCGTTCCTTGGCCGCGACCGTCGATTTCCTGTAATCGGTATTGATTTTGGCCTGCTGCATCAGTCTGGCTATCTTGTTGACCTCCGACTCCGCGCAGTCGCCTTCGGCCAGTTTGCAGAGGGAGGTATAGTAGCGGCGTATTATTTCGTTTCTGGCGGCATCGCGGCATACTTCGTCGTCGCTGATGCAGCTGCCTATCATATTGACCCCCATATCGGTAGGGGACTTGTAGGGGTTTTCTCCGTAGATGCCTTCAAAGAGGTCGTTGAGAACGGGGAAAATCTCCACGTCGCGGTTGTAGTTGACGGCTGTAGTCCCGTATGCGTCAAGATGGAAGGGATCAATCATATTGACGTCGTTGAGGTCGGCCGTGGCGGCTTCGTATGCTATGTTGACGGGATGGCTGAGCGGCAGATTCCAGATGGGGAAGGTCTCGAACTTGGCATATCCCGCCTTGATGCCACGCTGGTTCTCCTGATACAACTGGCTGAGGCACACGGCCATCTTGCCGCTTCCGGGGCCGGGGGCCGTGACCACTACCAGAGGCCTGGTGGTCTCCACATAGTCGTTTTTGCCGAATCCTTCCTCGGAATCGATGAGCGCAACGTTGGCGGGATAGCCTTCAATGGTGTGGTGGTAATACACTTTGATGCCCATTCTTTCCAACTTGGCCCTGTATGCGTCTGTGCTGGACTGGCCGTTATAGTGTGTGATGACGACGGAACTTACCAGAAATCCTCTGCCGATGAACTCCGTGCGAAGACGGAGGACATCCATATCGTAGGTGATGCCAAGGTCGCTGCGCATCTTGTTCTTCTCGATGTCGATGGCGCTGATGACGATGATTATCTCCAAATCATCCTTCAGCTGCTCCAGCATCTTGAATTTGCTGTCCGGCTCGAAACCGGGCAGGACACGGCTGGCGTGGTTGTCATCGAAGAGCTTGCCCCCGAACTCCATATAAAGTTTGTTGCCGAACTTGGCAATGCGTTCCTTGATGTGCCGGGATTGGATTTCCAGATATTTTTCGTTGTCGAACCCGTATTTCATAAAAAGAAGTCTTATAAAATTCCGGGATACAAATGTAGAAAATTTTTGGGAAAAATAAAAGAAGGTGGGGCCGTAAGCCGGTTTCTGTTTTTAAATCCGTCATTTATCTTCGCAACCTACCCCCTGACATCAGGCGGGCAGCCCTCGACTGTCAGTATATTTGGTCTTGCAGGTCCCGGAACCGTACCCGCCCGGCATCGCTGTCGGACGTCGTGAGCTCTTGCCTCGCGTTTTCACCCTTGGAGGCGTACCTCCGGTTGTTTTCTGTTACGGTTAGCGTGAAGTTACCCCCACCTGTGCTTTCCACAGCGGGATGCCCTGTCCTGTCCGGACTTTCCTAAGCATCGCTGCCTCGACGGATCGCCCCACCCTTTTTTATTTGCCGCAAAGGTAAGATTTTTTTATCTTTGAAAGATATTTTTGACGTTTTTTATGACAGCGGCTCCTCAATTTCTTGAAAAAAAGATTTTCGGCATCGTCAGTGACGTGGCCGGGGAAAATGGCGTACGTGCCTTTGTGATAGGAGGGTATGTGCGGGACTGCTTCCTGGGGAGAAATTCCAACGACATAGATATTGTGGTTGAGGGCAGCGGGATTGATTTCGCCCGTGCAGTGGGGGAGAGAACCGGAAAAAACGTCAGTTACTTCAGGAATTTCGGAACCGCCATGCTCAGATATGGCGGAGACGAGATAGAATTCGTGGGTGCGAGAAGAGAGTCCTACAGGCGCGAATCGCGCAAGCCGATAGTGGAGAACGGTACGCTTGAAGATGACCAGCTGAGGCGGGATTTCACCATCAATGCGATGGCGTTTTCACTTCAAAAGGATTCGTTCGGAGAACTGGTGGACCCGTTCGGGGGTATCAGGGATTTGTCCGAAGGCATAATACGCACGCCTCTCGATCCGGATACGACCTATTCCGACGATCCCCTCAGAATGTTGAGGGCCGTGCGTTTTGCCACCAAACTTTCAACTCCGGAGAGACGTTTCTCCATAGTTCCGGAGTCTATGGCATCGATGCGCCGCATGGCGGACAGGCTCGGGATTCTCTCCGCCGAGCGTATTGCGGACGAATTGTGCAAGATGCTTTCCACTTCCATTCCATCAATGGCTTTCAGGCTGATGGACGAATGCGGACTGCTTTCGTTCATTCTGCCGGAACTGGGTGCGCTGAAGGGTGTGGAGACGGTTGACGGCCACGGCCACAAGGATAATTTCGAGCATAC
>JAKSKJ010000042.1 GCA_024401795.1 Bacteroidales bacterium
TTTATCTTCTTTCTTTGAAAAAATCACTTACAATCGCCGAGCATTCATCGGCCAGAACCCCGGAAGACGTTGCTGTCCTGGGGTGAATGAGGGATGGCGAGAACAGTGTGAACCCGCGTTTCGGGTCGTCCGCGCCCCAGACGATGCGTCCTATTTGTGCCCAGTTGAGGGCGGCGGCGCACATAGGGCAGGGCTCCACCGTCACATAGATGGTGCAGTCCTGCAGATACTTGCCTCCGAGCGCTTCGGTGGCGGCGGTGAGGGCAATCATTTCAGCGTGGGCGCTGGGGTCGTGCAGGGCCTCTACCATATTGTGCCCTTTTGCAATCACGCGCCCCCGGCATTCTATGACGGCGCCGATGGGGATTTCTTTCTCACTCCCGGCGACCGCGGCTTCGCGCAGAGCCTCGCGCATAAACTTTTCGTCATTTTCCATATCGCGAATTTAACAAAAGTTTCGTAACTTTACCGATGATGAAACTTTTTCTCATAGACGGGCACGCTCTTATCTTCAGGATGTACTATGCATTTCTGGGGCGGCCTATGGTGAACACCAGGGGAGTTGACACTTCCATCCTTTTCGGCTTCACCAAATACATTCTGGAAATGATTGAGAGGGAGCGCCCCACCCACCTCGCAGTAAGTCTCGACCCTCCCGGGGGCACGTTCCGCAACGAAATGTACCCGGCCTACAAGGCCAACAGGGGCGAAACTCCTCAGCTTGTGATAGATGCGCTGGAGCCCGTGACGGCGATAGTGAAGGCTATGGGCATACCCGTGGTGATGATTAAGGGATTCGAGGCCGACGACGTAATCGGCTCAATGGCGAAAAAATTCTCCGGCCCGGACTGTGACGTCTATATGGTCACCCCGGACAAGGACTACGGGCAACTGGTGGGGGAGCATATCTATCAGTACAAACCCGGAAAGGGAGGGGGAGAGAACGAGGTGCTCGGCATTGCTGAGATATGCGACAAATGGAAAATAGGGAGCACTTCGCAGGTGATTGACATCCTGACGCTTTGCGGCGATTCGTCGGACAACGTGCCGGGCGTGCAGGGGGTCGGCCCGGTCGGAGCCGCCAAACTGCTTTCCCGCTACGGCAGCACGGAAGCCATTTTCGAGCATATCGATGAACTGACGCCGAAGCAGAAGGAGATGTTCGGGGCGGCCCGGGACCACATAGCCCTGAGCAAGGCCCTGGTCACCATAAAAACCGACATAGACGTGCCCGTGACCCTGCAGGAAATGGCGCTCGGCGCTGTGGGCTCTCCTGAGCTTGCGGCCCTTTTCGATCTTTACGAATTCGGTTCGCTCAAACGGAAGCTCGCATCTATGCCTGTTCCTGGGTCACCGTCTCCCGTCCCCGAAGAAACCCCGTCAATCAATATTGAATACACGATTGTGGAGCCGTCGGCGATAGATGCCGACGAAGTGGCAATCAGTCTTCAGGGTGATACCCTTTACGTCGCCACGCACGACAAGGTGGCTTCCGGCAGGCCGGAGGAATTCCGCTCGTTGCTGGAAAACGCCGCCGTGACCAAGGACGGGGCGGACATTAAATCCCAGATGAACGGTCTGGCGGCGGCCGGCATCAGCCTTGAGGGACGGATACGGGACATAGAACTTATGCATTACCTGCTGAACCCGGAGCGCAGCCACAGGACGGAAGGTCTGGCGAAAACATACCTCGGAGTGGAACTGGGCGGCGGGGAAGATGCTGTCCAGGGCTCCCTGTTCGATGACGGCTGCGGCAAGTCGGAGGATAACTGCCGTTTCGAGGCAGTCGTGCTGCGTCATCTTGCCGACAGGATAGGGGAGGAACTTTGTGCCGACGACAACCTCCGCCGTTTGTATGATACCATCGAAGAGCCTCTGATTGCCGTGTTGAGCCGTATGGAAACGGCGGGCGTGAAGGTGGACGTCAATTCCCTGAAGGACTTTGCCGCAGGGCTCCGTGCCGATATGCATAAGCAGGAGGCCAGGGTGCGGGAACTGGCGGGGGAGCCGTTGCTCAACGTGAGTTCACCCAAGCAGGTGGGCGAGGTGATTTTCGAAAAGCTCAAACTCGACCCGAAGGCGAAGAAGCCCAAGTCCGGCAACTGGCCCACGGACGAACAGACTTTGTCGGAGCTGGCCGACAGGAGCCCGGTCATAGATGCGATTCTTGAATACCGTGGACTCCGGAAACTGCTGAGCACTTATATAGAGCCTTTCCCGGGCTACATACGTTCCGACGGAAGGGTACACACCACCTTCAACCAGGCCCTCACTTCGACGGGCCGCCTGAGCAGTTCCAACCCCAATCTGCAGAACATCCCGGTGCGCACGGAGCAGGGCCGCGAAATCCGCAGGGCCTTCGTTGCGGAGGCGGGGAACGTGATAATGTCCGCCGACTATTCCCAGATAGAACTCCGGATAATGGCTCACCTGAGTGCCGACAGGCATCTGAGGGAGGCTTTCCGCACCGGCGTTGACGTACATTCCGCCACGGCTTCGAAGATATTCGGGGTGCCCGTGGAGGAGGTGACGGCGGAGCAGCGCCGCATAGCCAAGACGGCCAATTTCGGCATAATGTACGGCATATCCGCTTTCGGACTGAGCCAGAGGCTCAAATGCTCCCGCACCGAGGCAAAGAAAATAATTGACGACTATTTCGCCTCCTTCCCCAGTATCAGAAGTTTCATCGACGACACACTCTCCTCCGCGAGGGAAAACGGTTACGTCGAGACTATCTTCGGCCGCCGCCGCTACGTGCCCGACGTCAACAGCCACAACGGCACCGTGCGTTCTTTCGCCGAACGCAATGCGGTCAACGCACCTATCCAGGGCAGCAGTGCGGACATAATAAAGCTCGCTATGGCCGGTGTGGACGGCAGGCTCCGTGAAAAAGGCCTCAAGGCCCGTATGGTGCTGCAGATTCACGACGAACTCCTGTTGGAAGTGCCGGTGGATGAGATAGAAATTGTAAAGAACATTTTGGTCGGAGAGATGGAGAACGTGGTGGAACTCTCCGTCCCTTTAACGGTAGAATGCAATTATGGCAACACCTGGCTCGAGGCCCATTAATGTATTGATCCGCCTTGCTATGATAGGCGACGGCACGGCTTTCACGGAGCTGTGGGACACGCATATCGACCAGCTGCGCTCCTATATCAAGGGATGGCTCAAGCAACTGGATGACTTCTATGTGGACGACATCTGCTCCCGCAGTTTCGAGAAGGCGTTCAGGCAGATAAGCACCTACGACCCGTCCAGGAGCCAGTTCTACACCTGGTTGCGCACCATTGCGCGCAATACCGCCCTGGATATGCTGGAGCAGGAAATGCGCAACAGCAGAAGATGCGTCTCCCTTGACGACAACTGCGGACAGGCTGCGGAACTGGAGAACATAGGAGACGAAATGGACACTCCGCTCGAGAGCATCATCAAGACGGAAGACCGTGCGCAGACGGAGAAATACATCGGGGGACTGCCGGACCTGTACAGGGAAGTCGCCCGCAAGAGGCTCCTCGACGGCCTGCAGTACAAGGAGATTTCCGAGGAACTGGGGATGGAGCTCAACACCGTGCGTACCCGCATCCGCCGCGCCAAGGCATTGATAGACAAAATGAGAGAAGATCAGATATGAAAAAATTGTTTTTTGTTTCCGCCGCCATTATTATGATGGCCGGCTGCGGTACGGCAAAAAAAGCGGCCGTGCTGCCTGAGTATGATTTCCCTGCCCTGAACCAGGGAGGAAAAACCGCAATTGTCGCTCACCGCGGCTTCTGGAAATCAGAAGAGGGAGGAATGAGCGAGAACAGCATCGCGTCCCTTTCCGCGGCCATCAACAACGGTTTCTGGGGAAGCGAATGTGACATCTACCTCACTTCCGACGATGACATAATCATCAATCACGACAACAGAATCGATGGCTTGAAGATAGTGTCCCACACTTACGACGAACTTTCGTCCCATCTTCTTCCCAACGGCGAGAAGCGCCCTTCCCTTGACGGATACCTCGCCAGAGCCTCGAAGTGCGCCGGGAATACCGTCCTTGTGGTTGAATTCAAGGGACTTGGCGACGAGGAACGCGAGAACCTTATGGTCGCCAGAACCTTCGACGCCCTAAAGGCGCACGGTATGTTCGACCCGTCCAAGGTGGCCTTCATTTCATTCGGATACAATATCTGCAAGACTGTGGCCCGTCTGGCTCCCGGCTTCGTGAACCAGTACCTCAACGGTGATATCGCACCGGACAAACTGGCCGCCGAAGGCATCAACGGCATTGACTATGAGCAGGGTGTGTTCCACCTTCATCCCGAATGGGTAGAGCTGGCCCACAGGCTTGGAATGTCCGTGAACGTGTGGACCGTGAACAATCCCAGGGAGATTGACTATATGATAGGGCTCGGCGTGGATGCCATCACGACCAACGTCCCTCTGTTGGTGCGAGAGCACCTTGGCGGGAAGGAATTCAGGAAATGAAGGAATATGACGTCATAATCATCGGAGGCGGCATCACAGGCGTGGGAACGGCCCGTGACTGTGCCCTGCGTGGCCTCAAGACCCTGCTTGTGGAGCGTTTCGACCTGACAAACGGGGCGACCGGGCGCAATCACGGCCTGCTGCATTCGGGTGCGCGCTACGCCGTGACCGACAGGGATTCGGCCGCAGAGTGCATCAGGGAGAACAAAATACTCAAGCGCATAGCCTCCAACTGCGTGGAGGAGACGGAAGGGCTGTTCATCACTCTTCCGGAGGACGATCCGGCATATCAGGACAAGTTCATCAGGAGTTGCCGCGAAGCCGGCATCAATGCGAAAGCCATAGACCCCGTGGAGGCTCTGAGGATGGAGCCTTCTGTCAATCCGACGCTGACCGGAGCCGTGAAAGTCCCGGATGCGTCCGTCGATCCCTTTCGTCTGGCTTCCGCCAATGCTCTTGATGCGAGTATCCACGGTGCCGAAATACTTACCTATCACACCGTCGTCGCTTTCGTGAAGGAAGGGGGCAGGGTGGTTGGAGTGAAGCTGCGTGACAGCCGCAGCGGAGAGGAATCCGAAGTCAGGGCGTCCGTGACCGTCAATGCCGCCGGAATATGGGGGCAGAAGATTGCCGCAATGGCGGGGGCTGAAATCAGGATGCTCCCCGCGAAGGGTTCTCTGCTGGTTTTCGGACATCGCGTGAACAGAATGGTGATAAACCGCTGCCGCAAACCGGCGAATGCGGATATCCTTGTTCCCGGCGACGTGGTTTGCGTTGTCGGTACAACCTCCGATAAGGTTCCGTTCGAGGAGTGTGACGATATGAGGGTGACGGCGGCTGAAGTGAAGCTGTTGCTTGAGGAGGGGTGCAAGCTTGCACCGTCCCTTGCCGATACCAGAATCCTGAGGGCTTATGCCGGAGTGAGACCGCTGGTTGCGGCCGATGACGACCCTACCGGACGCAGTACAAGCCGAGGCATAGTGTTGTTGGACCACGAAAGGCGTGACGGAATCCCCGGTTTCATAAGCATCACCGGAGGAAAGCTCACGAGCTACAGGCTAATGGGGGAATTGGCTACAGACTTGATTTGCAAGAAGTTGAATGTGAACAAGCCTTGTCGCACAGCGCAACTCCCTCTCCCCGGTTCGGAAAAGAAGCTGAACCCCGCCAAAAGGGATGCCCTTGCTTTCAAGGCGGCGGAGGGAAGGCACGGCACCGGAATACTGCGTATGGATTTCGCCGGCAAGAGCGAGGTCCTCTGTGAATGCGAACACGTGACACGTGCCGAAATAGCCTATGCCGTGAAATATCTTGACGTCAACAATCTGGTTGACCTCAGACGGCGCACCAGAATAGGGATGGGAACCTGCCAGGGGACGTTCTGCATGGGCAAGGTGGCCAAAGCCCTGGCCGAGGAACTCGGATGCCCCGATAGGGAAAAGGAATTTCTGGAGCAGTATGCCCGGGAGCGTTGGAAGGGGATGGCGCCGGTGTGCTGGGGCGATTCCCTGCGAGAAGCGGAATATATGAGAAAACTTTACAGGAAATGAGGTTTGACGTAATAATAATAGGAGGCGGCCGGGCCGGAACGGAGATTGGTGCGGCATTGCAGAAATCGGGCATCAACTGTCTGATAGTGGCGGAGGGGCTGAGCATCAATCCTTCCAAACGTACCGAATTTGCGGCTTGTGGCGGGACTCTGCTTCCCGGAGACTCCGTCGTGGGAGGCGGGTTCGATGGGGCCGTGCTGAAGAATGTGCGTACGGAAAATCTTGTAGGAACGGTGTTGGAGGCCGATTTCTTTGTCCTTGCAACCGGCAAGTTTTTCAGCGGCGGACTGGCTTCCACTATGGACGGAATATATGAGCCCGTGTTCGGATGCGATGTGCAGTACGAGCCGGACAGGGAAAAATGGGTGAATCCGGATTTTTATGCGGACCAGCCTTTCGAGCGCTTCGGAGTCGTGACCGATGATTACGGGCGTGTGAGCGTGAACGGGGTGACGATTGACAACCTGTATGCTGCCGGTGAGATTCTCGCGGGGGCGGTGGACATCGACGGGAGCGCGGCACTCGTGACAACACAGATAATGAGGAGGAAGTGATATGCAGGAAAAGAACGCCAACGCAAGCAATTTCGAGCAGTGCCTCAAGTGCAGCATCTGCACTGCCGTGTGCCCGATGATGGAGGCCAATCCCCATTATCCCGGACCCAAGCAGGCCGGTCCGGATGGGGAACGATACAGAATCAAGGACCCCGCATTCTATGACCTGACCCTCAAATATTGCCTCAATTGCAAGAGGTGTGAGGTGTCCTGCCCTTCGGGCGTAAGGATAGGAGATATAATTCAGAGCGCGCGCCTGAAATACGGCCGCAGTTCCAATCCGGTCAGGGATTATATGCTGGCCAGCACCGACCTTGTGGGAAGCCTGGCCTCACCCTTCGCCCCCGTCGTCAACAGGGTGCTGGGGATGAAGCCCGTGAAGGCCGTGATGGACGGAGTGATGGGCGTGGACTCACGCAGGACTTTCCCGGCATACAGCGGCCGAAGGTTCGAGCAGTGGTTCCGGTCCGAGGCCGCTTGCAGGCAGTTGGGATTCAGACGTTTCATAAGTTATTTCCACGGATGCTATGTCAACTACAACTATCCCCAACTGGGCAAGGACCTGGTGAAACTTGTGAATGCCTGCGGGTATGGAGTCCATCTGCTTGACCGTGAGAAATGCTGCGGCGTGGCCCTCATATCCAACGGATTCGGCAATCAGGCGAGAAAGCAGGCCGAGACCAACCTGAAGTCTTTCAGGACGGCCGTCGCCAACGGGGAGACTGTCCTTACGAGCAGTTCGACCTGCACCTTCACGATGAGGGATGAGTACAGCAACGTCCTGGGACTCGACAATTCCGATGTGCGCGACTCCCTGCTTCTTGCCACAAAATGGCTTTACGACCATATCGAAAACGGCAGCATCAGAATCGCATTCCGCAAGGATTATCACAAGCGGATTGTGTATCACACGGCCTGCCATATGAACAAGCTCGGCTGGGCAATCTACACGACATCCCTCCTGAGGATGATTCCCGGAGTGGAGCTCAAGGTCATCGAACAGAAGTGTTGCGGCATTGCCGGCACCTTCGGTTTCAAGAAGGAGAATTATCCCTATTCCCAGAAGATAGGGAGCGAACTTTTCGAGGCCTTGAGGGTTGCCAATCCCGAGGTGGTTGTCACGGAATGTGAAACCTGCAAATGGCAGATTGAGATGAGCGCCTGCCTGCCGGTAATGAACCCCATTTCCATTCTGGCGGAGGCGATTGATGAAAAGGAAACAATCAAATTGAATATCAGGTAATGATTTCACAGGAATATCTTGACAGGGCGCTTGCCCTTGCTACGGACACAAAAGTCTTTATTATGGAAGCCGGCGCACTGGCGAAGGTGCCGTCCGTCTTCAAGGAGAATTTTCCCGGCCGCAAAGCAATAGTCATTGCTGACTGCAACACCTGGAGGGTGGCGGGGGAGGCCGTTTTTAATGGATTGAAGGATGCCGGAGCGACGGTGTCGCATTTTCTGATTCCGGATGAGCACTTCCACGCGGAATGGCCTTATGTGGAGATGGTTGAGGCTCAGTTGAAATCTTCCGGTGCCATTGCAGTCGCAGTGGGGTCGGGCGTTATCAACGACCTCTGCAAGTTGAGCTCCCATCACCTCGGTCAGCCCTATCTTTGTGTGCCTACCGCCGCTTCCGTTGACGGGTATTCGTCTTTCGGGGCTTCCATATCATATCAGGGGCTGAAGCAGACTTTCGAGTGCCCGGCCCCGCTCGCCATCGTGGCGGACGCCTCGGTGATTGCGGAGGCTCCCAAACATATGACTGCGGCCGGTTATGCCGACCTTGCCGCCAAGATTCCCTGCGGTGCGGAATGGATGATTGCCGACCTTTTCGGCACGGAACCCATCATCCCCGATGCCTGGCACGTTCTTCAGGACGTTCTGGACAAGGTCCTTTCCAATCCCGAGGCTGTTGCAGCGGGCGACAAGGATGCAGTGTCGGACCTGTTCATCGGCCTCACTCTCAGCGGAATAGCTATGCAGATAGCGCGTTCCAGCCGTCCGGCTTCCTGTACCGATCACCTGTTCAGCCATTATCTGGATATGACGGGGCACCGCTATAAGGGCGAACTTCAGTCGCACGGGTTTCAGGTTGCCATAGGCACGCTTACGATGTGTGCGTTCTTCGACGAGTTCCTGAAAATGGACCTTACGAAGATTGACGTTGACAGATGCGTTGCGGCCTGGCCCACCCTTGAGGAGGAGCGGAGCCGCGCCCTCGAGCTTTTCAGGGACTTCGTGAGCCCCCGGCTCGGATATGATTCCATCAGCGTGAAATATGCTGATGCGGAAGCCGTGCGCGTGCAGCTGACAAAAGTGAAGGAGCAGTGGCCGGAGCTGCGCAGAAAATACAGGGAGCAGGTCTATACCTTCGAAAAAATGCAGAGGCTGTTCAGGATAGTGGGGGCGCCGTCGGACCCTTCGGAAATAGGCGTCACGCGTGAACAGTTGAAGGCAATGGTGCCTTTTACCCAGTTGATGCGTCACAGAATCAACCTTCTCGACCTCGCCAGGCGCGGAATGTTCTACGATGAACTTGTGGAGGCCGTGTTCGGCCCGGATGGAGCCTGGAAAATCAAATAGCTTATGGCAAAGACAAATAAAAGTTTCAACTACTGGCAGTGGCGCATCATCATCGTGTCGATGGTATGCTACGCCATCTTCTATTTCGTAAGGAAGAATTTCTCGATTGCGATGCCTGG
>JAKSKJ010000043.1 GCA_024401795.1 Bacteroidales bacterium
CTTCAGGTCAGCATCCCAGGCGATGAATTCATATTCCATCGCATTGGTCTTGAAGAGAATGCCGAGGATGGGGATGATGGGAGTGAAGGAAAATATGGTGAACACGGCGGCGAGAACATTCATCAGGGCCGAGCCGAAGATGTATTTCCTGTAGGGCGCAATGTACCGTTTGATGACTTTCCAGAACTCTTTCATATCCTGCAAAGGTAAGTTTTTTTTCACAAAGTGAAAAGAGGGGAGGCGGACTCGCGGGGGAGAGCCGTCAGTCGCGCGCCGCATCCGCAGTCTTTCAGTGCCGCCGCCGATGCTTCAAGGGCGAGGGCCGGAGTGTTGTTGTGTTCGGAAAGGTGACAGAGGAAGACCTGTTTGAGTCCGTCGTGGGCGAAGATTCTGACGGCATCGGCACATTCATCATTGCTCATATGCCCGTACCCGCCGCGGATTCTGTCCTGAAGCTCGGGAGGATATGGACCTTCCGCCAGCATCCGGCGGTCGTAATTGCTTTCAATGACCACGGTGTCGGCCTGCCTGCACCAGTTGACGGCCTCTTCCGTCATCCGGCCGCAGTCCGTAATGTGTACATATCTGTGCCCTTCAATCATAATGGCGAAACCCACGGTTTCCGTGGCATCGTGAGGGACTTTGAAATATCTTGCGCTTATCTGTCCGGCGGCGATTGTGTTCCAGCCTTCACCCAGTTCATCTGCCACGGCTTTGAGGTATGCTCCTGTCCCCGGACGGCGCAACAGGGCTGATTTCAGTGCAGGGGATGCGAGAATCGGCCTGTGCAGTTTCTTGCAGTAGGAACCTATCGATCTGATGTGGTCCCAATGGTCGTGGGATATGAGGATTGCGGAGAAATTGTCCGTGCTGAACCCTTCCTGCTCAAGTCCCATTTTCACTCTTCTGAGGCTGACTCCGGCATCGATGAGGATGCCGGGTCCGGCCTGTCTGCTTTCCCCGTCGTATATGCCCAGGAAATAGCAGTTGCCGCAACTGCCGGAGGAAAAGGATTTGAACTTAATCTGTTTCACTCTTGCAGTATTTGTTTATCACGCTATAGGCATCTTTGATGCCCAGTTCGCCGGCGCGGGAAAGGTCTATGCATCCTTTCTCGCTGTCTTTAAGGAAGATGAGCACCAGGCCACGGTTGAAATACGCATCTCCCATATCGGGATATCTCCTGATGGCCCGGCTGTAGTCTTCTATGGCGTTGACCAGTTGTGATGAGAGGCAGTGGAGATTGCCCAGGTTGAAATACAGGTATGGGATTTCAGGCAATATGTTTATGGCTTCCTCTATGTCCGCTATGGCTTCGGAGTAGTCATATGTGCGGTCTGTTCTGTCGCTTACGCGGGCCCTGGTCGCACCTTCGTCATCCATCGTCAGTGTCTGCACGTTGCTTTCGATGGAAGCGATGAAATCAATCATTTCCGCCTTCAGCACGCCTCTGTTCATCAGATAGAACGCTTTGTACAGGGATGAGTACCTGTTGCGGTCCTCGCCGTCGCCGGCCGACTTGACGGCCTGGTCGAAATACCGGAGGGCGGAACTGTACTGCTTTTTCTGCACCTCGTCCATTCCCATCAGGAACAGGACCTCCGACGGTGAAAGGCTGGCATCGGTCAGATGCATGTCTCCCGTGAATCCGAGCGTGTCGGAGTTGGATACGACAACCGGAATTGTGAGTTCGTCGGTGAATTTGTCAAGCAGGGCGTTCTCGTACCTGCGGGACAGTGCCATATTGCGGACCTCCCTGTGCTGTGCTCCCCTGAACTTGTAGAGCGGGCGCAGTTTGATGTCGATGTCGCGGTGCTGCAGCAGTTCGTTGTCGAAATCCTTTTTCGCAAATTCGGCATCCAGGGCAATGAGGGAGTTGTACTTCTTTGTGGTGTCGGCAAATGCGGACGCGTCCTTCGACCTGTATTCCCTGACCTTCTGCTGGGCGGTGTCATAGTCGGCCTTTGAGGCCTTCAGGAGTCCCAGTCTGCTTTCGACGAAAGACCTGTTGAGATAAGCCTTCGCAAAGTCCGGATACAGTTCGATGGCCTTGTTGTAGTCGGCCAGCGCATCCTCCCATCTTTCCAGCTGGATGAAATACGAAGCCCTGTTGAAGTATGCCAGAACATTGCGCGGATTGATGTTGATTACGCGGTCCATGTCGTCCAGGGCCTTTTCAAAATCCCCGACCTGTGCAAGAATCAGACTTCTGTTGTAGAGGGTGAGGGCGTTGCCCGGTTCATCCTGCAGAACCCGGTTCAGGTCGTTCATCGCTGCATTGTAGTCTTTTGATTCGTAGAACATCAGGGCCCTGTTGAAAAAGGCGAAGGTGTTGTCCCCGTCGAGCCCGATGGCCCTGTCCATATCCTTTATGGCTTCCGGATACCGTTCCATCGCCGCATAGAGCCGTCCCCGGCGGATGTATCCTTCCGGCTCGAAACGGTCGGTCCTGATGGCCGTGTTGTAATCCTGCAGAGCCTTTGTGGTGTCCTTGAGAAAGAGGTAGGAAGCTCCCCTGTTCAGGTATGCCGAAGCGTCCTTGGGCTCCTTTCTGATGTATCTGTTGAAGTCTTCCACCGCCTCTTCGAAACGCTGGGCCAGAAAATACGTCACGCCGCGGCTGTAGTAGAGCCCTACGAATCCGGGGCGCAGGTCTATTGCCTTCTGCAAATCTTTCAGCGCATTGTCATATTCGCCCTGACGGCTCTCCGTAATGGCTCGGTAGTGGTATCCGTTTGTGAAGACGGGGTTTATCCGGACGGATGCATTGAAATCCTTTTCCGCTCCCCGGAGGTCTCCCAGATTGTATTTGGCGATGCCTCGGAAGAAAAAATTCCAATAATCGCTGCTGTCGAGTTTGGCCAGCACGTTGAAATTCTCAATGGCCTGCGCATATTTGCCGTCCTGCAGGGCAGTGCGTCCCCGGAACAGGAAAACGTCCTTGTCATATTGTGCGTATGAAAAGACTCCGATGCAGAGCAGCAAAGTTATTGTACTGAGAAACTTTTTCATTATTTTTGCAAATATAACCAAAATTTCTGCCATAATCGTGCCCGCGAGGCTTCACCATATTCTTTTTTTGACACTGCTCCTGCTGTGCGTTCCACATGCGGCTTCGGCCGGGAACAGTCTTGAGGCCGACGTCGCTTTCCTTTCGAATTCTCTGTGTGCCGGCAGAGCGAGCGGGACCGGCGGTGCCGTCGAGGCCGCTTGGTACATAAGGCGCAGGATGGAGCAGCTCTCTCTTGATCCGAAGATTCAGACTTTCAGCGTGGTCCCTGATGAAGGGAAGGATACGGTGATATGCCGCAACGTGGTTGCCGAAATCCGCAGGCCCGGTGCGGAGCGGTGGATAGTCATCACCGCCTTTTACGACGGACTGGGCGTCAGGGGTGGTGCAATGTATCCGGGTGCGGACAGCAATGCTTCCGGAGTGGCCGCCTTGCTGGCAATGGCGGATTCCCTGTCGGCTGTGAAAGGACCGTTCAAGGGAAGATACAATATTCTGCTGGCCGCATTGGACGGGCATTTCGCCGATTCGGAGGGGGCGGAGGAGTTGTGGCGGCGCAATCTGTTCAGAATGAACGTCAGGATGGCCGTCAATATGGATATTGTAGGTTCGTCCCTGTCCCCGGTACAGCCGTATTTCAAAAAATACCTTATGATTCTCGGGGGCGCCGCATACGGCAGGACTCTTGATGCTCTGGCCTTTGACAAGGGGTTGGCCGTCTATTACGACTATTACGGGAGCCGGGATTTTACGAATCTTTTCTACAGGAGGATGGGGGACCAGAAGGCATTTCTTGCGCACGGCATACCGTCCGTTATGGTGACGTCCGGCATCACCCTCCACACGAACAGGACTTCCGACACGCTCGAAACGCTCGATTACGGCCAGTTGGAGAGTCGTGTCTCGCTGCTATTGTCCTGGCTTGAAAAATTGTAGGACAACTTGAACGTATTTTAATTAAATTTGCAGAATACATTTAAGAATGACTTAATAACACAACACAATGGTTAAGGTGAATTTGGGAGGTTGCGACTCCTTTGTAAAAAGCGCAGAATACCAATCTTATGTCAGCAAGGCCCTCGATGCGTTCGATACTCTTCAGGGAGAAAAGGGTGCGGGCAACGATTTCCTCGGATGGAAGACTCTTCCCGTGGATATTGATGAGAAACTTATCCGTGACTGTGAGGCTGTCCGTGACTGCTGGAAGGCGAAGGGTGTCAACCTTGTGATAGCCATCGGCATCGGCGGTTCGTACCTGGGCGCGAAATGTGCCATAGAAGCTCTCAGCCACAGTTTCATCGAGCCTGAGACAAAGGTGGTTTTCGCGGGCAACAACCTGTCCGAAGAATACCTTGCCGAATTGATGGACCTCGCCGGGAAGAAGAACGTCGCCTGCATAGTGATTTCGAAGTCCGGCACCACCACTGAGCCGGCGGTCGCTTTCCGCATCGTCAAGGAGTATATTGAAAAGACTTACGGAAAGGCCGAGGCTTCGGAACGCATCGTGGCCATCACAGATGCCAGAAAAGGCGCGCTCAAGACTCTGGCGACCCAGGAGGGATATAAGTCATTCATTGTTCCCGACAATGTCGGAGGCCGTTACAGCGTGCTCACTCCGGTGGGGCTGCTGCCCATAGTCGTGGCGGGTTTCGATGTCCGTGCTATGCTGAAGGGTGCGGCGCAGGAACGGGAGGAACTTCTGGTCCGCAGTGAAGACAATGCCGCAGTGCGTTATGCCGCAATGCGCAACCTGCTTCATACGGAAAAGGGAAAAGCCGTGGAAATTCTGGTGACTTACAATCCCAAGCTCACTTTCCTCGCCGAATGGTGGAAGCAGCTTTACGGTGAGTCGGAAGGCAAGGATGGCAAGGGCATCTATCCCGCATCCGTGGCGAATACCGCTGACCTTCATTCAATGGGACAGTTCATCCAGGAGGGGAGCAGGATAATGTTCGAGACCGTCATCAACGTGGTGAATGCCAACAGGAGCGTTGTCATCGGGAGCGACGGGCAGAATCTTGACCAGTTGAATTATCTTGCCGGCCAGCACGTCAACCATTGCAACGCAATGGCACAGCTGGGCACCAAGATTGCACACATCGACGGCGGCGTGCCTCAGATGGAGGTCAGCATCGACCGCATCAATGAGGAAAACCTCGGAGCAATATTCTACTTCTTCGAGTTTGCCTGCGGCGTGTCCGCATATCTGCTCGGTATCAATCCTTTCAACCAGCCCGGCGTGGAGGCGTACAAGAAAAATATGTTCGCTCTGCTCCGCAAGCCCGGTTACGAGGCTCAGACAGAGGCTATACTCAAGAGAATCTGATTTATGGCGAACGTCTTTCATAAGGCGCTGTCCGTTGTCGGAACCGGAAAATTCTGGAAGGAATTCTTCACGATGACTCTGGGAATGTTCATAGCCGCCGCGGCCGTGAACTATTTCCTTGTGCCCAGCAAGATTATCGTGGGCTCCATTTCCGGACTCTCCATTGTGATAGCCGGAATCATGGAGGCTGCGGGAATAAATGTGAAAGTGTCGGTGGTCATATTCCTGATAAATGCCTTTCTTCTGGTCCTCGCTTATTTTCTGATAGGCAAGGAGTTCGGCATCAAGACTGTCTATACGGCCCTTATTCTGGGCCCGTTGATGGAACTGTGGGAACTGATTTATCCGGTGCGGAAATTGCTGACGGAGCCGGGTCAGACCTCAGTGATGAATGACCCGTGGTTCGATCTGGTGTGCTTTGTGTTGATTCTCAGTGCCTCGCAGGCTGTACTGTTCCGCATCAACGCATCCACCGGAGGCTTGGACATACTTGCAAAGATCGTCAACAAATATTTCCATTTCGACATTGGAGTTTCTGTCACCGTTGCAGGTGCTGTAATATGTTGCACCGCATTTGCCATCAATCCGTTCAGACTGGTTGTCATAGGATTGATAGGCACCTGGATCAACGGTCTGGCGGTTGATTATTTTTCAGCCGCGCTTGACAGGAGGAAGAGGGTCTGTATCGTTACCGAGGAAACGGAAAAGGTGAGGAAATATATTATTGAGAAACTTGTGCGCGGATGTACGGTCTATACCTGCGAGGGCGGGTACTCCGGAGAGACGAAGCACGAGATACAGTCCCTGCTCACGCAGAACGAATTCTCCGATTTGATGAAATTCATATCTGACAACAGGATAGATGCATTCATCACTGCCGGGAACGTGAGCGAGGTCTATGGCCTCTGGTTCACGGACAGGAAACGGAAATACAAATAATCCTTAAAATCACATAATTATGTTTATTGCTAACAGTCAATTTATTGCAGTTATTCTCTGCTTCATTACAATGCTCTGCTGGGGCTCCTGGGGCAACACACAGAAACTTGCGGCCAAGAGCTGGCGCTACGAACTCTTCTACTGGGATTATGTCATCGGAATGGTGATATTCTCCCTGATTATGGCCTTTACCCTCGGCTCCTTCGGAAAACAGGGTGTGCCTTTCATCCAGAATATGGCACAGGCTGATTTCACCAGCATTGCCTGGGTCCTCTTCGGAGCAGTTGTATTCAACCTTTCCAATATCCTCCTTTCCGCATCGACGTCGAAGGCCGGAATGTCCGTCGCTTTCCCGTTGGGCTGTGGCCTTGCCCTTGTTCTGGGTGTTGTAAACAATCTGGTTTTCCACCCCAATGACAAGACAAACGTGCTCGTGCTGCTGCTTGGCGTCCTTCTGGTTGTGATTGCCATCGTCTGCAACGGAATCGCTTCCGGCAAGGTTGACAAATCCGAAAGGGATCCTCTTCAGAACCGTCAGGGGCTCATTTACGCCGTACTGGCCGGTATCATAATGTCATTCTTCTCCGCCCTTGTTTACAATGGGATAGATATCAATAACTTCGCTCAGCCCGAGGCCGGCAAGCTCACTCCCTACAGCGGACTTGTAATCTTTGCTCTCGGAGTGTTCGTGAGCAATTTCGTATTCAACTGCATCTTCTCGCTCAATGATTCGACCCAGTCCGGTGTGAATTACGCCGATTACTTCAAGGGTGGAGCCAGGACTCACGTGGTAGGAATGCTCGGTGGTGCAATCTGGTGCCTCGGTACAGGTCTCAACTATGTGTCCGCAGGAACTGCCGGCGCATCCGTAAGTTATGCCCTCGGACAGGGCGCACCGCTTGTGGCCGCCATCTGGGGCGTGTTCATCTGGAAGGAGTTCAAGGGTGGCAAAAAGGGCGTCAACGGCCTTCTTACAGCCATGTTCGCCCTCTTTATCGCCGGTCTTGCCCTGATAATCATATCAGGGAACTGATATCGGCATCACTTGGTTTCGGAAGAAACCGTATCGTCAACACAGTCTTCAAAGTCGGCATCGGAGTTGTCTGAAATGTACAGCTCCGATGCTGCCGCATATCTGCATACCACCTTTTTCGCTTTGGCGTTTGTGCAGTCCTTGAAACTGATGAGCGCCGGAAGAACGCAGTCATCGGATATGAGGGATTTCTCCCTGAGAGTCCTCACCTGTTCGCGGATGGCAGGCCCGTTACCTTCCATCACGCCGTTGACTATGGCCACATTCTTTGCGCCTTCCGCCCAGAAGATGGCCTTGCGGCCCTGATAGTCAAAGATGTTGGGAGAGCCAACGACCGTGCCTCTGATATAGACGGTAACGTTGTCCTTGAGTTGTACGGCACCGGTGAGGTAACGCCCTACGCTGATGTACAGAATGCCGCCGCCATTTGCTGATATGAAGTCTACCGCCTTCTGGAAACTGGTGGTATTGTCTATGAGTCCGTTGCTCTTGACGCCGAATATGGATGCGTTATATACCTTGGCGGAATCGATTCCTGCCATTTTGGCTATGAGCGCGTGTTCCTTGTTGTTCTGGCCGTTGGCAAGGAAACAGCCAAGCGCCAGTGTCATTATGATTGCAATCCTTTTCATCATTTTACTTTCTTGAAGTGCCTGGTGTTGTTCTTGATTATCTGGTTCTTCTTCTCCTTTGACGGGTCCGAAATCTGTACGTTCCTGAATGTGACTCCGTCAACGTCGTCGAAGACGAAGGCGGGGCGGTAATCTTCCGCCGCGAGGCTTATTTTTACGTTTTCAAAGATGAGTCCGTCGGCGTGACGCACATAGAATCCCCAGGCCGGTTCTTCCTTCCATTGTGAGAACTCGGGATAGGACTTCTCGAGTTCCGGCATCGCTTCGAGCACTTCCTTCGTACAAGCGCGGTACGCGATGGAGGTGTCAGTCTGTCCCGGATATACTATTTCAATGTCCTGGAGTTTCACGTTCCTGATTCTGTGGCCTTCGTCTGGCAGGCCGAGGATGGAACTCGGGCATACATTGCGCGGAGGCAGGGGAACGGGTCCCTCATAAATATATCCTGCGTCCGGCTTTCCGCGCGGGACTTCGGCATATACGTTCCGGATGAGTATGTCCTTGACGCAGGGAACGTTGGTGTTGGAATTGCGGCTGCCGAAACGGATGAATATGGGATTGCCGGTGTTGATGCTCTTGAGCCCGTCTATGAGAACGTCTTCAACGCATCCGCCGTCAACGCTTGCTATGTTGATTGCGCTGCGGAACGTGTCGAAGATGGTTATGTTGCGGAAGACGAAATGCCTGAAAATGCCTTTCGTGAGCGTGCCGAACTTGACGCCGCTGGCGCTGCTGCGCCCTATGCAGTTTTCCACAAGCACGTTCTCGCTGATTCCGTCCGTGTGATGGCTCTTGAAGCAGTATGCATCGTCGGAAGCATCGATGTAGCAGTTGCGCACCACCACGTTGCGGCAATCCACAACGTCCAGGCCGTCATTGTTCCAGTATGCCTTTGCATCCACTTTGATGCCTTCGATGGTGAGGTTGTCGCAAAGTTCGTACTGCTGCGTCCAGCAGGCCGGGTCTTTCATTGTGACGTCCCTGACGAGCACTCCGTCGCATTTCAGGAAATGGATTATTTCCGGACGGTTGGACTCTTGGGGGCGGTCCAGCCCGAGGGCGTCCTCGAAGAGTCCGAGATGAATGTACTGTACCATTCTGTT
>JAKSKJ010000044.1 GCA_024401795.1 Bacteroidales bacterium
TCGAGTATTCGCGGCGTGTTTTCCGTGATGCTGTCCCTGATGGCTTGCTTCTTCTCCTTTTCCTCCCTGAGGGAATCCGCCTCGTGCATCTTTCTTAACATCTTCTGCTCCCCGTCATATTTCTTGCGTGCATCCTTGTCCAGGGAGTTGTACCACTCCAGAAAAGCCAGTCGGGCTCTTACGGTGGAGTCCGCGGAATAGATGGAATCGAGCTTGTGACGGTCGGCTCCGTCGGCCAGGGCCAGCAGGGTATCCGCATCCGCGAAATGCTTCTGCTCCGACTTCATAAGGGAATCTCTTACCTGAACGTGGGTGAGCGAGTCGATCAGGGCAACGTAATATTTGTAGCGGAACGGGTCCGTGAGGCGCAGGGAATCGGGCACCTTGATTGTGTCGCGGGCACTCAAATGAGGAAGGGTGTCGCTTTCGAAGAGCAGGGAATCAGCCGCCACGGAAGCGCTGTCTTTAATCTGTATTTCCTCAAAATTGCCGATTCTGCGCAGTTTGTAGCCGTTTTGGGGATAGAGGACGGTGTCCCGGGAGGGAACGTATTCCCAAATGTAAGGGGGAATGTTTATATCCTTCCCACGCGTATTCCTGTCGTCAACGCCGGCTGCAGTTGTCGCCACAACTGCAGCCAATGCCGCCGGGAGCAATAATGAGGACAAGGACTTCATACCAATCCTACAAATTTACTCACTTTTTCCATATAACAAAAGTAATCACTGTTTGGGAGATTGTTAAAAAGTAAGTAAATTAGCGGAATAATATTCTGAAATATATGAAACCCACACTTTTAGTTCTTGCCGCCGGAATGGGAAGCCGGTACGGCGGCCTCAAGCAGATGGACGGCCTTGGCCCCAACGGCGAGACCATCATTGATTATTCCATATATGATGCCGTACAGGCAGGATTCGGCAAGGTCGTTTACATAGTCCGCGAGTATTTCCTGGAGCAGTTCAAGGAAACGGTCCGAAGGAAATACAGCGGGGTCAGATGTCTTGACGGCAGTCCGCTTGAATTCGTGTTCGTCACCCAGGAACTGGACAGGATTCCCTCAAGGTTCACGCTCAATCCGGAACGTCAGAAACCCTGGGGAACCGCCCACGCCGTTCTTATGGCGAAGGACGTGATTGATGAGCCCTTCGTTGTAATAAATGGCGATGACTTCTATGGCAGGGAATCCTTCGCGGTCGCCGGTGAATGGTGCAGGGCGCACGCCGCTTCCAGGGGAGTCTATGCCATCGTCGGTTTTGCACTTGAAAACACCCTGTCCGAGAATGGCAGCGTGTCCCGCGGAATCTGTTCCTACGGTCCGGAAAAACATCTTGAGAGCGTTGTGGAGCATCTGAATATCAAGAGGGAGGAGGACGGTGTCATCCGCGGTGATGATTCGATGTCCGGGACTCACGTGGAACTTAACGGGGCCGACCTCTGTTCAATGAATATGTGGTGCTGTACCCCGGATTATTTCGAAGGAAGCGCCGCGATTTTCGAGGAATTCCTTGAAAAGAACATCAACGAGCCCAAGAAGGAGTTCTATATCCCGTTCGCGATTGACTGTCTGGTGAAGAAGGGAACGGCCAGATGCGACGTGCTTGCAACTCCGTCACGCTGGTTCGGCGTTACCTACAAGGAAGACCGTCCGGCCGTGGTGGCCAAGTTTGCCGAACTCGTTGAAGAGGGCGTTTATACTTCACCTTTATATCAGTAAGAATATGAGAAGGACACACAAGGCGAATTTCGACTATCTGCAGCACTATACCTATTTCGTGCCGTCCGTGCCGGAACTTATGATTCTTGTGCTGTGGTTCATAGCCGGTGCGGTTCTGGGCAATGCCGTTTCCGCGCTGTTCCCTTTGATAATGGGGAAAGGCGCAGGCATGGAGGTGGGGATGGTGGTTGCATATCCGGTGATGTTCATTCCTCCTATGATTTATGCGAGCTACAGGAGCCGGAAGAACTGCCTTACCCGTACGGGGGTGAAGGTGGACAGCGGCAACTTCGGCAAGTCCGGGGGGCTGTTCTGCGCCGTCCTTGCGGCAGTCGGCACCGTTTCGACTTCGTTCTGGGCTGACGGGGTGGGGTCTCTCCTTCCTGAAATGCCGGAATTTCTCAAGAATATTCTCGAAAGTATGGTGTCCGGAAATTTCCTGGTGAATTTTTTGAGCGTAAGCATTTTTGCACCGGTGTTTGAAGAATGGCTTTGCCGAGGTATGGTACTTCGCGGACTTCTGTCCCATAACGTCAGACCCGGGTGGGCCATAGTTGCTTCCGCGCTCTTTTTCGCCGTGATTCATCTGAACCCCTGGCAGGCTGTCCCGGCTTTCCTTATGGGGTGCCTGTTCGGTTTGGTCTATTACAGGACGGGTTCTCTCAAGCTGACGATGCTGATGCATTTCGTCAACAATACCTTCGCCCTTGTGCTCAGCCGCGTCCCCGCGCTGGAGGAGATGGAGTCGTTCAAAGATATTTTCCCTGCTCCTCTGTACTATGTTGTTATCGGGTGCAGCGTGATTGTTACGGTACTGGTGGCCTTGAAGTTCAGGCAGATTGAAGTTAAGGGAGGACAAGGGAATCTGGATGAAGTTCCCGGTCTTTTTGAGCAATGATTATGAATAGAATCAAGGATATTCTGAATAGAGGAAGCGAAGACGAAAGGAAAATCAAACGTTCTTTCGTCCGTTATGCGATTGTGCTTACTGTGGCGATGCTGGCATTCTTCCTGTTCAAGACTGACAATATTTTCCGCTGGATAGAAGCGGGAATCACCGTGCACCGTCAGGAACGGAAGATAGAGAACCTCAGGAAGGAAGCGGAAAGGCTTGATGCAAGGACGAAACTTCTCACCAACGACAGGGACACTCTGGAACAGTACGCGAGGGAAGAACTCGGATTCGCCGAGCCCGGAGATGACGTTTATATCATAAAGGACAAGTGATATGCTGGTAGTATTGGAAGGGCTTGACGGGGCGGGGAAATCCACCCAGGTAAGAAAGTTGAAGGAATATCTTGAAAGTGTGAGCGGGTCGCTGGATTACATTCACTTTCCGCGCTATGAATCACCTGTTTATGGAGGATTGATAGGCAAATTCCTGCGTGGGGGCTTCGGCTCCCTGGACTCCGTCCACCCGCAGTTGGTGGCGCTTCTTTTCGCAGAAGACCGGCGTGCCGCTCTTCCGGAAATCAGGGATGCTCTCGACAAGGGCTCCACGGTTCTGCTGGACCGTTACGTCTATTCCAATATAGCATACCAGTGCGCCAAGCTGGCGGACAATGAGGAGGCCGAAGAACTCAGGGAGTGGATTCTCAATACGGAATTCGGCCATTTCAATCTTCCCCGGCCGGACCTGAACATTTTCCTCGACGTCCCCATAAGTTTTGTGGAGAAGAGCCTCAACGCCTCCCGTGCAAACGACGGTGACAGGAATTATCTCAACGGGCAGAAGGACATCCACGAAGCGGACATCGAATTTCAGAAAAGGGTGCGGGCTATGTACAGGAGGCAGGCATCCCTCGATCCGACCCTTGTTGTGATAGACTGTGCCGCGGAGGATGGCTCTATGCTTCCGCCGGACGATATTTTTGCCAGAATAAAATCTGTGGTGGATGCGAATCTTTAAGCGAATCTCTGCATTGGCGCTGGGGTCCGTGCTTTTTCTGGCCGGACTCCTGAAACTGATGGATCCCGTTGGTGCGGGACTCCAGATGGAAGCTTATTTCCGTTTTCTTCACATCGGTTTTCTTAATGCCCTTGCAGTGCCGGCTTCCGTCGCCTTCGCTTTGTTCGAAACTGTTGTCGGTGCGGCCGTGCTGACCGGCTTCCGCCGCAGGCTTGCTGGAATCGTGAGTTTCGTTCTGCTTGTTTTCTTCACCGTCCTCACGTTTGTGATATGGATAGCCAATCCTGATATGGAATGTGGCTGCTTTGGGGAGGCGATACATATGACCCACGGCCAGAGCCTCGTCAAAAACCTGGTGCTTGTGGCCCTCTGGGCTGCGGCATTCCTCCCTCGCGGGATGCAGGAAGACACTCCGAATATCAAACGGACGGCATTCTGGACAGCTTCGGTTTCTTCAGCCCTTTTCCTCGCTTACTCTCTCTTCAGCCTTCCTCTGGTGGATTTCACTTCCCTGAAACCCGGGGCCGAGCTGGAAGGGGAGACATCCGTGGCCGTGTTCGACGGTCAGGGGGAGAGCAGAGACAGCCTGCTTGTCAACGGGCGGGTCATAGTCATTTCCGTGTACGATGCCGATAAACTCTCCTCGGAAGATTGGCTTTCGATTTCCCGTTTTGCCGGGACGGTTGAGGATTCCGGATTGAGGCCTTTGCTGTTAGTGAGCGGGGATCCAGACGAAGTGCCTGCCGGTTCCTCCCTGATGGCGGATCACAGGGCACTGATGACGCTCAACCGTTCCAACGGCGGAGCAACTTATGTCGCCGACGGGCAGGTCATAAGAAAATGGCCATCCCGTTCCCTGCCGGAAAAGGATGACCTTGAAAGTGCGGCATCTGACAATCCTATGGAAGCCTTGGTGAGCGCAGCCGCTCCGGGGAGGCTCAAGTTGCAGGGATTCCTGCTGTATGTCTTTGCCGTGATGCTTCTTCTCTAGCGGATGTCCACGTCGTAAGGCAGCCTTGCGAATACCAGGTCCGCTTTTCCTTCACGTGACATCTTTGCCCATCCGGCGAAAGCCCCGGCCACATCTTCCAGGGCGGTCCCCGCAAATACGTTCTCCTCTCCGGATTTCTTTTCTCCGAGCATTTCGAGTACCATTTCCATCTGGCTCAACGGTTTGGGGTAAGCGCTCACTTTCCAATTGGCAAGTTCCGGGTCTCCGGCACAAACTGCGGCATAGTGGATGGCATCCTCAAGTGTGCCTATCTCATCCACCAAGCCTTTCTCAAGTCCGTCCGAGCCGGTCCACACGCGACCCTGCCCGATGCTGTCCACGTAGTCCCAATCAAGGTCGCGGGCCTCTGAGACGATGGTTGTGAAACGGACATATATATCCTCGATGGAGCGTTGCATATAGTTGTATTCGGCCTTGTCGAAAGGTCTCATCAGGGAGAACATATCTCCGTGCCTGTTGGATGTCACAGATGTGACGTTGACGTGTGCGATATCCTTCATCGTCCTGCTGAAGTCGGGAATCATGCCGAAGACGCCTATAGAGCCTGTCAGGGTGACGGCATCGGAGAATATCTTGTCGCAGTTCGCAGAAATCCAGTAACCGCCGGATGCGGCATAATCGCCGTAGGAGGCTATGAGAGGCTTGTTCTCCTTGAGGAGATCAAGTTCCGTCCGGATTTTCTCGGATGCCAGTACGCTTCCGCCGGGGGAGTTGACGCGGAGAACAACCGCCTTGACGGTTGAGTCAGACCTGACTTTCGTTATGATGGAGGCGAAGCGGTCACCGGCCACCTCCTTGTTGTCCGCTCCGTCCACAATCTCTCCGTTGGCATAAATGACTGCAATCTTCTTGTGCGCTTTGGACGGAACGTTTGCCAGTCTGGCGTTATAGTAGTCTGTCAGGTCTATGAACTTGACGTCCTTGAAATCCTCCGCCATTGCAAACGTGGCCAGTTTGTCCTTCACTTCTTCTTTCGTGAGCAGTTCGTCCACGAGTTTGCACTTCAGGAAGTCTTCGGGAAGGCAGAGCTTGAGTTCGTCGATGCAGGAATTCAGTTCGGACGTTGAAATTTCCCTGCTGGCGGCTATCTCTTCGGCCGTGGTTCCCCACATGGAGTTGATCATAACCCGGTATTGTTCCAAATTTTCTTCGCTGGGGGAATTGCGCACGAACATCTCTCCGGCCGATTTGTATTTGCCGTGGCGTATCAGTTGGACGTTGACTCCAAGTTTGTCCAGAAGGTCCTTGATGAATATCATCTGGGAGCCGAGACCGAGAATGGTTGTGGTCGCGCCCGGATAGGAGCTCATATACACTTTGTCTGCGACGGACGCGATGTAGTAACTTCCGGTACCCGGTGACTCAATGTAAGAAATCACCGGTTTCCCTCCGGCCCTGAAGTTGGAAAGGGCTTTCCGGAGTTCCTGGAGCGGGGCGAGCGAGTTGATGTTGCCGTCCGACTTCAGGTAAATGAAACTGATGGAAGGGTCGGATGACGCATTGTTGATGGCCTGAACGGCATCCCAAATGCCTATATTCTTCAGATTCATACCGCTTTGCAGATTCTCGAACGGATTGGTCTCGAGGGTCTGCTCCGATACCAATGTTTTGGAGAGGTCGATTCTCAGGACGGAATTCTTTGATACCTGAGGCGCGGATTTGCCTGCAGATGCTGCCGCACCGATGATTCCGAATGTGATGACTGTTGTAAGAATTGTGACTACTAAAAGGCCCAGTATCACGGCCAATGTCATTTTCAGGAAGTTTTTCATACTCTTTTCCTTTTAATCTGTGTGGCAAATATAGTATTTATTGCTTATATTTGCTCATTATGAAAAACAGAATATTATTGTTCGCGGCCGGAACTATTCTTCTGGCAATTTCTGCAGTCAGTTGCAACTGCAGTAAGGAAGTTACTATCAGCAAAGATGTCCTGATGGACAAGATCAAGGGAGGCTGGGCCGCCCAGACCATAGGCTGCACCTACGGCGGGCCTACGGAGTTCCGCTATCGCAGCGTTATGATTCCGGACAGCGTGGAGATTGCCTGGCCGGACAACTACGTCCATACGACGATGATCTACAACAAGAATCTGTACGATGATGTCTATATGGACCTGACCTTTGTCAAGGTATTTGACGAGTACGGTCTGGATGCGCCCGTTGATTCTTTCGCCACAGCATTTGCGAATGCCGGGTATAACCTATGGCATGCAAACCAGCAGGCCCGGTACAACATTCTTCACGGCATTATGCCTCCCGAGTCGGGCCATTGGCTCAACAACCCCCACGCGGACGACATCGACTTCCAGATTGAGGCCGACTATGCCGGACTTATGGCTCCCGGAATGGTTGATGCCGCCTGTTATTATTCGGACGGAATCGGTCATATTATGAATTATGGAGACGGCTGGTACGGCGGTGTTTACGTTGCGGCAATGTATTCTCTTGCATTCGTCTATAATGACGTCAACACCATAGTGACGGAGGCTCTTCGCGCCATTCCGGAGGAAAGCCGCTATTACAAGTGCATGCAGGACGTAATCCGCTGGCATGCGGAAAATCCGTCAGACTGGAAGGCAACCTGGCAGCTGGTCGAGGACAATTACGGCCAGGACATAGGCTGCCCGGGTGGCGTGTTCAATCCCTATAACATAGATGCCGTCATCAACAGCGCTTATATCCTTATCGGACTGCTGTACGGAGAGGAGGATTTTGAGAAGACCTTGGAAATCTCCACGAGATGCGGACAGGATTCTGACTGCAATCCCGCATCCGCTGCCGGAATCCTTGCCACCATGCAGGGCTACAGCAACATCCCTCCCAAGTTCCTTGAGCCTCTCAAGGCCGCTGAGGACCTCGAATTCGCCTATACCGGAATGTCTCTCAACCAGACGTATCAGATGTCATATGATCAGGCACTCAAGGTCGTGGCCGAATATGGCGGCAAGGTGGGGGAGAACGACGTTACCGTGAAGATGCGCAAGATTCGTCCTGTCCGTCTGGAGCAGGGATTCGAAGGCCTTGTACCTCAGGGTAACTATGAGTTCAAGAGGGTTTTTGCCGACACCGCGTCAACGTTCGAGTTTGACGGTAAGGCTGTTGTTCTCTGCGGAAGGTACAAGAAAAACGATTGGAGTCTGCTTGTGGATTATGTGGCCCGGATTGAGGTTACACTTGACGGAGAAGTTCAGCCCATAGTTGAATTCCCTTGCTGCAGTCGTGGAAGGCTTGAGCAGATTTGGTTCAATTACCAGCTTGAGCCGGGACATCACACTGTGTCTGTCCGAGTTCTCAATCCCGAGAAAGAGGCCTGGATAGAGTCCAGTTCCTATCTGGTTTACGACTAGTCACCATTACGGGGACAGAACCGATTTGCCATCCACAGATGCGAGTTGTTTGTGGATGGCTTATAGTATTCTGGGAATCATATCCACGGCTTCCCTTTTCGTTTTATCCATAATTTTCGCGTAAATCTGAGTGGTGCTGACATTGGTATGGCCCAGCAGTTTTGACACGGTGAAAATGTCCACACCGCTGTTCAAAGCCATCGTGGCAAAGGTGTGACGCGCTATGTGGAAGGTTACGTGCTTCTTTATGCCGGCCGTTTCCGCCCAATGAATGATGTGTTTGTTTATATCCCAATAGGCCGGGAGTTTGAATATCAGCGAGTCATCCCCATCCGACCCTTTGACGGGCATACATTTGAGGGCATTCTCCGAGAGTGGCAGAAACAGCCTGTTCCCTGTCTTCTTCTGAACCAGTTCCAATTGCAGGCCGCCTTCTTGCGATGCCTGTAATTGGCCCCATCTCAATCTGCTTACGTCGCTGTATCTCAGTCCGCAGAAGCAGCAGAAAAGAAATGCCCGGCAGGCCGGTATCGCCTTTTCTTCGGTTTCTGTCATTGACAGGGCTTTCACTTCTTCCACCGTGAGGTAAGTCCTGCCGGATTCATATGCGTGCGGTTTTTGCCTGCGGGTCAATTTGTCGGCCGGGTTGTATTCCAATAAGTCATCCCGTACAGCCGCATTCAGGATGGAACGGAAGATATTGTAATATGTAAGCTGGGTCCCTTTCGACAAAGTCTTGCCGGTAGTCCTTCTTTTGTACTTGACGTATTCGGGGGTCGCGTTTTTCAGATATTCCACAAATCCGATGATGAAATCAGCATTGACGTCGCTCATTACGATTCCGGCTCCTCCATATTTGACAAGGTGATGTGAAAGGTTCGTGTAAAGCGTACGACCCCCTCCTTCTTTCAGAACATAGTCAACGAGTTTGACTGTATGCCTGCGCACCAGACGATCCAAAAACATT
>JAKSKJ010000045.1 GCA_024401795.1 Bacteroidales bacterium
GGCGGACAACACTAAAACTCATTATAGGGATGAAAAGATTAACTGCTTTCCTGGCGGCGGTCATTCTGACTGCGGCCGCGGCGTTTGCCGGCGTGGATTTCCACGCTCACCGTTATGATGCTATGAACATTATGCCCGTGCGGCAGGGCGACATTGTATTCGTGGGCAACAGCATTACCAATATGCACGAATGGTGGGAGGCATTCGGGTGTCAGGCCAATATCCTGAACCGTGGAGTGTCAGGCTGCGTGTCGCAGGAGACCGTTGACAACATTGGTAGCGTGGTGGCAGGGCATCCCGCGAAAGTTTTCCTTATGGTCGGCACCAATGACCTGGCCAGGAAATTGAGTCCGTACGCAATCGCCCGCAACGTGGAGAAGATAGTGGCGCGATTCAAGACGGAGAGCCCGGAGACGGAACTGTTCATCCAGAGCATTCTGCCCGTCGCTGAGGGGAACAGCCGTTCCGCAGAAGACATAATGGCTCTCAACAGGCTTTACGAAGATATGTGCGGGCGCGAAGGCCTCACCTACATCGACCTCTGGTCGAAGTTCGTGGAGCCCGGGACCACGCACATCAACCCGGCATACACCAAGGACGGGCTTCATCCCTATCCTTCGGGCTACAAGGTATGGTGCGAAGAAATTTCGGAATACCTGGGCTTCGACTGCGTTTATGAGGACAGGGAATTCAACGACTGCAACATACCCGGCAGCATAGGTATGCGGGCGGCGGCCTTTGACCTGCTGCCTCTCGGCGAAGACGACATAGTGATGCTCGGTGACGAGTTGATTCACGGAGGCGAATGGCACGAACTGCTCGGCAGTCCCAGGGTCAAGAACCGCGGAAGCGGCTGGGCATTCGGCACGCCCTGGATAGAGACCATAACGGAAGAGATACCGGCGATATTCAGTTCCGGCAAATCTCCTAAGCAGATTTACATCCACGCAGGAGCAGGCGAAGTGGCCAGAAGAATGCCCGCCGACACCATTGTTGCAAAAATGCGCAAACTTGTGGATGCCGTCGCGGCCGCGGCACCGGAGAGCGAACTGTTCCTGATGGCAGTGCAGCCTGTTTTCACCGATTACCGTACAATTGCGGAGCAGCAGGAAATCAACGGGCTCCTGAAATCGATGGCAGAAGATGCCGGTGCGGAATTCATCGATATATTCACTCCTCTGGCGGAAGGCCGGAAAGACGGTCTCGTGAGAGGGAATTTCGTGTTCGGCAAGGGGTATCTCAAGATAGCCCGCATCCTTTCCGGCAAGATGGGCCTCAATCCCGTTCCCCTTATGTATGCGAGCCGTGAGACGGCTGCGACCGGCTGCGGGAACAGGGGCGAGACGCTTGTCACACTTACAGTATCTCCCGAAAAGAAGCTCGGGCTTCGCAAGCTTATGGTCTCCCTTCAGGCGGAAGCCTCCGACATTACGGCTCTTGAAGTGAGGTGCGGAGACGATGTCCTCGGAAAAGTAAAGGTGAAGAAAGGGAAGAAGACATACAGGATCCGCTGCCGCAAGTCTATCAGCGACCTTGAAGACATAAAGTTGTGCGCCGACATTGCGGAAACCGCAACGGAGGGGCAAAAAATAGCCGCTGACATAATCAAGGCACGTTTCGGCTGGAAATGGCAGACGGTGGCCGCGCCCGCGCCGGGAAGCCGTGAAATCCTTCTCAAGAGGGTGAAAGTCCTCGGTCCCGGTGACTACGGTTCCGCGGCATACCGCATTCCTGCCATAGTCACACTTCCTGACGGCACACTTCTGATAGCCACCGACAAGCGCAAGTACAATCACTCCGACCTTCCGGAAGACATAGATATAATCGCTCAGCGCAGCAAGGATGGCGGCAAGACCTGGTCCGAGCCGGTGACTGTTGTAGAGGGGAAGGGCTTCAACAAGGGTTACGGAGATGCCGCATTGGCCGTAGGCGCATCCGGAGAAGTGTTCTGCGCTTTCAGCGGCGGCCCCGGACTCTGGGTTTCCACTCTTGAGAATCCCCAGCGCAACTATATCTGCCGCAGCAAGGATGGCGGTCTTACCTGGTCCGAACCCGAGGACTGCACTTTCAGATTGTGGGGTCCGGATGCCGACAATGCCGAGTGCCGCACATACCACAGCGCATTCTTCGGCTCCGGCCGCGGCCTCTGTCTGACCAAAGGGAAATATGCCGGAAGGGTGATGTTCGTGGCGGCGGTCCATTCAAAGGAAAAGGGCCGTTTCGACAACTATATTTATTATTCCGACGATGAGGGGCAAAGTTGGAAAGTCTCGGAATGCGCCTTCGTAGGCGGTGACGAGGCCAAGGTGGTGGAACTTCCTGACGGCAGAGTTCTGCTGAGCGTTCGCCGCCACGGAGAAAGGGGATACAACGTCTCGGAAGATGGCGGACAGACCTGGGGGAAACAGGGAACCTGGCCGGAAATCTGCGTCAACGCCTGTGACGGCGATATCATCAACCTGGGGGATTCGCTGCTGCTTCAGTCGGTGCCCAATTCTATGAAGCGTGAGAACGTGAGCGTGTTCGTAAGCCGCGACAACGGAAAGACCTGGCCTTACGTCAAAACCATTTGCCCTTATGAGTCCGTCTATTCCTCTATGACCGTTCTGCCCGACGGGACAATAGGAATGTACTACGAGGAGAACCCTGACGTCTCTTTCGATATGGTTTATGCCAATTTCTCGGTGGAATGGCTGCTGAACCATTCCGACAAGGAGAAATATCTCGGTCTTCTCTATAAGTCAATGCCGCTCCCGGACAGTCTGGTGTATCCGCGCGCCTGGTGGGAGAAGAATGTGGAGAAGACGCTCGAAACCCGCGCCACAATGGCTTGGGGAGTACCCGAGCGTGAATTTGCCCATTTCGTGCTGCCCCTCCGCGTGAACAACGAGGGACTGGATGATTTCAGGCTGGCGTATGCCGACGAGCTTTGCGCCCGTGTGAAAGGCCTTTCGATGTATGATGCCGTTCTGGAAATCAACCACTGGTGCCACGAGCGCGTGACCTATCAGCCTTCCGACGGCCGCACTTCCGCTCCCATGTCAACAATCAGATACGGATTCGGACGTTGCGGGGAGGAGTCCGTCGTGACAGTGGCCGCTCTTCGCGCCGCAGGAATCCCCGCCCGTCAGGTCTATACTCCCCGCTGGGCCCATACAGATGACAATCACGCCTGGGTTGAGGCCTGGGTTGACGGCAAGTGGCATTTCCTCGGAGCCTGCGAGCCGGAACCGGCTCTGGATATGGGTTGGTTCAATTCTCCGGTGTCGAGGGCTATGCTCCTGCACACCAATGTGTCGGGAGATTACGACGGTCCGGAGGATGTCATCCGCAAGAACAATATCTTCACGGAAATCAACCTTATCCGCAACTACGTTCCGGCAAGGCGCACCGTGGTGACGGTGAAGAATGCTTCCGGCAAGCCGGTGGAGGGCGCCACCGTCGATTTCAAGATTTACAATTATGCCGAGTTCTACACCGTCGCTTCGGAAAAGACTGACAGAAACGGTCAGGCTGGGCTTGATACCGGCCTCGGCGACATTATGGTACTTGCATACAAGGGCGACTCCTTCGGCCTGGCAAAGG
The DNA here is from genome assembly GCA_024401795.1 of Bacteroidales bacterium. GTDB lineage: Bacteria > Bacteroidota > Bacteroidia > Bacteroidales > UBA932 > Cryptobacteroides. The sequence continues at coordinate 3,586 of JAKSKJ010000045.1, forward strand.
CTGATTCCGAGCATTCCGAGGTCGTGCTGGACCACAAGTTCGGCGAGACCTTCAGTATGGACTTCCACATCATCCCTCCCGTGGACAATCCTCTTCCCGCGTACGCAACCGAAGAGCAGATCGCAGCAAATGCGGCGCGTCTTAAAGAGGAGGATGCCATACGTGCGTCGCTGCACCCGGGAGTTGTCAACAGCGGAACGATAGCCTCCTTCAGAGCTCTGGGCAAGGATGATGGAAAGATGGCTGCGGCCATTGATACCGTGCTCGGGTCCATTTCACTCAAGGATTTGCGTGACGTTACCTACGACGTGCTTGAGGATGCAGTGAGCGATATCAGCAATCCCGGCAAGTACGTCCTTTCCCCGAGAATTGAGATAGAAAAGCTGATTCCTTTTCACAAGGAGATACGGGAAGGCCTTGCCGGGCAGGTGAAGACTTATCAGGATGCTCTTGATTGGGTGAAAGACAATATTACGATAGTCGAGGGACGCAATCCCCAAAGACTACGCATTCCCCCCGTGGCTGTATGGCGTTCCCGTAAATGCGATGACAGGTCGCTGGGCATCTTCTATGTGGCGCTGTGCCGTTCCGTGGGCATTCCTGCCCGCATCTCATGGCAGAACGGGAACGTTCAGGTGCGCGAAGGCGGGACCTGGCTGGATGTCAATCTGAAGGAGACTACTGCTCGGGCTAATCCCCGGGGGTATCTGGCACTTGACACTTCCGATGCCGGCGTGAAGGTCGATGAGGCTTATTTCGGCAGGTTCTCCATTTCCAAGATAGAGAATGGCCTCTGCCGTCTTATGGACTACGAATACTCCGAAGAGCAGCCTTCCGACAAGACGCCCCTTGAAGTCGGATATTATATGATGGTGTCCGGAACCCGTCTTGCCGACGGAAGCGTGCTCTCGCACGTGCAGACGTTCAACGTGACGGAGAATGAAACCGTTTCGCAGAAACTCGTGCTCTGGCCTGCGGAAGGTCAGGGGGAGAAGGTGGGAAGCGACGGCTGCATAGTGGCCCGTCTTGCCGAGAACGGGGAACCCACGACCCATGCTCTGCGCCAGCTTGAAGCCGCGGCCCGGGAAATCAATGCCTGGGGCGGGAAGGTGAAGATATACGGGCCTTCCGAGTCCAGCCTCAAGTTCTACAAGGGCTTCATATCTTCCCTCGCCAACGTTACGTATGAAGTGGATGCCGACAATTCAGTGCTTGAAGGCATCAGGAAGCAATGCGGAGGAGACGTCCGCTATCTTCCCTTCGTCAGCGTAAGGAATGCTGACGGCAAGTCACTTTATTTCTCACAGGGTTACAACACGTCCCTTAAGACAGGAATTACGCAGACAATACTCTGAAAATGAAATATCCGCTTAAACACTTGTTGCCCGTGGCAGTTCTTTTAGCCGCCGGCATTTCGGCCTACGCCCAGTCGCAGGCATACAGGGGCTGGCCCGGGCACGACGACATATCCGACCTCAAGGAATGTTTCGCCAATCCCCCGAAGGGCTACGGCAACGTGCCGTTCTACTGGTGGACAGGAGATTCTTTGGACATAGACAGACTGACGGAGCAGTTGGAAATTCTGTCCGATGCCTCCACGGACGGACTATGCGTTAGCTATAACCATACCCACGCAGACGTTGACACTGTGCTGAATGCCGCCGGACACGGTCCCTGCGGGCGTGTGAGCGGCGGCGAACCCCGTGTGCTTTCGCCGGAATGGAGGAAAATCTGGAATGAGTTCTCGAAAAAATGCGCGGAGAAGGGGATAGGGCTCGGAATGGACGATTACGTCATTGCCTGGCCGAAAAATGGAGAATTCATAGACAGCATTCTCGCCGAACCTGCCATAAAGGCGTATCAGGGAGCGCTGAAAAAAATCCGGGTGGCTGACGGACATACTCCGGACAATGTGCTGACGGTAGCGGGGAAGCTTAAGGACAGCACCGATTACATTTGCTCCGAGCCTGCCCCGTGGCTGCATCCGGACCTTGGCGCCGGGATAGTGGAGAAATATTTCCAGCCGTTCGAAGACAGTATGGACGGGGAGGCGGTAAAGGGAATGAATTATTTCTTTCAGGACGAGTTGCAGTATGACCTGAATCTGAGGTCGTGGTGCGAAGATATGCCGGAGCAGTTCCTGAAGCGTAAAGGCTACGACATCGTGCCCTTGCTCCCCAAACTTTTCATAGATGATGCGTCGGAAATAGATGCCGAGGCGGCGCGGGTGAGGCTGGATTACGCCGAAGTGCTCACCCAACTTTCGGAAGAAAGGTATTTCAAGCCCATCTTCGACTGGAATGAGTCCAGGGGCCTTATCTACGGGTGTGACCAGGAGGGACGCGGACTCAGGCCCCTCCGGTACCTTGATTATTTCAGGGCGGTCAGCTGGTTTACGGCTCCCGGCAATGATGCCCCTGCCCGAGGAAGCAGTTTCCGCCAGACCAAGGTGTCAAGCAGCATAGCCCACCTCTACGGCCGTCCCCGTACCTGGCTGGAGGCCTTCCACAGTATGGGCTGGGATGCCAACGGGGCTTTGCTCAAGACCCAGCTCGACCATCATATCATAGCCGGAGGCAATCTTCTCTGTATGCACGGTCTGTACTACAGCACGCACGGGGGATGGTGGGAATGGGCGCCGCCCTGTTTCCATTTCAGGATGCCGTACTGGGAGCATATGAAACTGTGGCTGAAATATGCCGAGAGGATGTGCTTCCTCCTGAGCCAGGGGAGTCACGTGTGCGACATCGCCATTATGTATCCTACGGAGACTATGCAGGCTGTTCCGGGCACTGATGCAAACAGTACGTTCGCCGTTTCCGAACAGTTGAGTTCCCACGGTCTTGATTATGATTTCATTGACTATCAGTCGCTGCAACGGGCGGTCGTCAACGATTCTTCCCTGAGCGTTGCCGGCGAGTCATACAAAATCCTCGTGTTCGTCGATACGAAGGCTATGCACGCCGGGTCTCTGGCCAAAGTCCGGGAGTTTGCCGAAGCCGGCGGTGTTGTACTGGCCGTCGGGGACGTTATGCCCGAACTGACCGCCGCGGGTGCGAAAAGTCTGTCCGGGGCGGAAGAGCTCGTGCCGTGCGTGCACGGTCTGATTGACCCCGATTTCCGCACTTCAAGCGGAGGCGGGCGTGTGCTGCATCGCAGAATAGGGGAAAGGGACGTGTATATGATGATGAACGTGCCTGCCGGAGACAGCGTATATTTCCGCTCGAAAGGGATTGCTGAAAGATGGAATGCTATGGACGGTACCACAGAGTCTCTCCCGGTTCTGAGCGTGGATGAAGGTGGAACCTGGATACGTTACGAAGGGGAGTCGGACAATTCGATGCTTGTTGTTTTCTCTCCCGGGGAACCTCTGATGGCATCCGGGAGTGCGGTTGAGCACACTGTGACGGAGCAGGCTGTGACCGGCGATTGGGAGATAAGTGTCATTCCCACGATGAACAACCGTTGGGGCGACTTCCGTCTGCCCGCTTCCGACGAGTTCATAGGTGTTGAGGCCAGGGAGATGAAATATCTTGCCGGAGGTAAGGAATGTGTGTCCCGCTACGGTTTCGGCCCGTATATGGAGACCTGCAACGTCCCTTCGGATGAGGATTTGCCATCAGTTCTTGCCTCCGCCAGCGCGCTGGACTGGACTCCTTATATATGGTCCTGGCAGTACGGAGTGCCGGACAGCCCCGGAAGTCAGGGCTGGCACGGTCTCAAGTCCCGGGTGGATGCGCGCTTCCTTATTCTGGATCAGGGCGCGCACCAGCTGTTCCGTACCTGGGTTTATGCACCTTCGAACGGCAGATACCGCGTCGTGAGCGAAGGAGTAAGGCCGTACAGGATACTTCTAGACGGAAAAGAAACGTCTCCGGGAGAGCTGGCGCTGAAGAAGGGATGGCACAGACTTGTCGTCGCCTATGCTTCCACCCGCAGGACGGAATATACCTTGAGCGGAATGCGCAGCACCACGCTGGACAGGCGTGACAGGGGAATGGTGGTCATTTACCCGTCCGATGCGCCGGAACCCCGGGAATACGGGATGTACGACGGCATAGTCGCCGCCAAATGGTATGGCTCCGACCACCTTGTCTATAACGCATATCCCGAGACGGGGGAGACAAGCTTCAGTTTTGAAACGGCTCCCGGAACCGAAGAACTGCGGTTCGGCGTGAACGGGAAAGTGCGTCGGGTGGAGATTGACGGCAAGCGTGTTCCGTTTGTCAGAAGCGGCAATGAATATACGGTCAAACCGGTGCCGGTCAATCCCGGAGTCGGCGAGGTGGTTGTGCGCGGAAAGGCTCTGCCGTCCAGCCCCGGAGCCGCTTTCTTCGACGGACCTGTAAGGATGAAATGCGGAGGTGGTGTAGTCCGGGCCGGAGATTGGACCGGATATGGTGCCCTGCGTTATTTTTCGGGGGCGGTCAGATATTCCAAGGACATTGTGATAGACGGGGAGCACACTTCGGTGACGCTTGATTTGGGTGAGGTTGACGCCACCTGCGAGGTCAGTGTCAACGGAAAGCCGGCGGGGGTTCTTATAGGCAAGCCGTATCGCTGCGACATCACTTCTTTGGTGCAATCCGGGGTGAATGGAATCGAAGTGAAGGTGTGCAGCAGTCTGTCCAACCATTACGGTACCATACCTTCTCCTTACCGGGGAACGCCTCACGCGGGCTTGATAGGTCCGGTAATTATTTCATTTCTGGATTAAAAGACGGGCTTATTAACGATAATTATACAAAATATAGGCAAACGTATGAAAAGATGATTTTTTTTCATAAATTTGTGACCGTAAAACCGAATGCCACATAATTTGAAATCAGCTTTTTGCTGCACTTAAGAATGACTTGAACTTTATTATAGGTTGAAACTTTGTAAAAGGAAACACCTTTTTTATTAACTAATTATCTAACTAAATCATTAACGTATGACAAATGC
>JAKSKJ010000046.1 GCA_024401795.1 Bacteroidales bacterium
CCCGAATTCAGCCAGTTCAAGGAACTTCCCGCCTGGGGATTCTGGATCCGTCACGCGGAAAACGTCACTTTCAAGAACGTCAAACTCAGCGCAGCGGCAAAGGATTACCGTCCCGCAGTCGTCATCGACGACGTCGTGAATTCCGATTTCCGCGGCATCAAAGCCACTGCCCCCGGGCTGAAAGGCAGAATTTTCCAAGCCAAGAACTGCAAGAACATTAAAAAATAAATGAAAAGATTCCTTTTTCTGTTGTCCGCATTGGTGGTGTGCATTTCGCTTGATGCAGAAGTTCCCTGGCGGGCCAAATGGATTACAAAATCCCAGAACACGGCCTGCACCAATTCGTGGACAGCATACCGCAAGGACTTTGACATCAACGGCGTGCCTTCTTCAATGAAGGCGCGCATTGCTACCGACACCAAGTACTGGATGTGGATCAATGACAGTCTGGTGGTGTTCGAAGGCGGCTTGAAACGTGGTCCAAGTCCTGCAGATACATACTATGATGAGGTGGAGATAGCCCCTTATCTGAAAGAAGGGAGCAACTACATAGCCATCCTTACCTGGTTTATGGGAAAGGCCGGTTTCAGTCACCAGAGCAGCGGTTCCACCGCACTTCTTTTTGACGCATACGGCTCTGACGGCTCATCCATCATTTCGGATATGAGCTGGAGGGCCTCGGAATACAAGGCCTTCTCCACGGCGGAAGGCCCCGAGCCGAATTACAGACTTCCGGAAAGCAACATCTGCTTTGACGCAAGGAAAGAGTTCAAAGACTGGAACACAAGCGCATTCAAGGGCAAACTCGGAACACCTAACCTGACATCCTACCACGTCGGCGGGGCGCCTTTCGGCAAACTTGTCAAACGTCCCATCCCCCTCTGGAAAGATTATGGAATGAGGGAATATGAGAGTGTACGCCAGTCCGGCGACACCCTCATCTGCAAACTCCCCTACAACTGTCAGGTGACACCCTGGCTGAAGGTGGAAGCCCCGGAAGGAAAGCTGATCCGGATGGAGACCGACCACCGCATCGTCACCAAGGTGGAATGTGTCAGGGCGGACTACATCACCAAAGAAGGCATCCAGGAGTATGAGAGCCTCGGATGGATGAACGGAGAGGAGATGCGATACATAGTACCGGAAGGAGTGAAGGTTCTCGGCCTGAAATACCGGGAGACAGGTTATGACAGCGAATTTGCCGGATGGTTCCACTGCGATGACGAATTCCTAAACGAGTACTGGCAGAAGTCCGTTCGCACGCTCTACGTGTGTATGCGCGACACCTATTACGACTGCCCCGACAGGGAAAGGGCCCAGTGGTGGGGCGATGAGGTCAACGAACTGGGAATGGCCTTCTACGCTCTCTCACGCTCGTCGGACAAACTGGCCCGCAAGGGAATGCTGGAGCTCTGCAACTGGAGCTTCGATGACGGAGCCCTGCACGCACCTGTCCCCGCATCCAACTACTTCTGCGAACTGCCTATGCAGATACTGGCTTCCGTAGGCTGGTACGGATTCCACAACTACTGGTTCTACAGCGGTGACGACAGCGTCATTCCGGAAGTTTACGATGCAGTGCACAGATACCTCCACGAAACCTGGAAACTCGACGGCAACGGGCTGCCCATATACCGCAAAGGCGGCTGGGACTGGCCCGATGCAGGCGACAACCGCGACGCGAATGCGCTGCTGGTTCCGTGGTATTATCTTGCCATCAAAGGCGAGAAGGCATTTGCGGAACAACTGGGCAGGACTGAAGATGTAAGGGAAGATGAAACCATTCTGAAAAACATCTTCGAGAAGTTCAACTCAATGTATTGGAACGGCACAGAATACCGCTCCGAAGGTTTTGCCGGAAGTCCCGATGACAGGGTCCAGGCTATGGCGGTAGTATCAGGTCTGGCCGCACCCGACAAGTATCAGGCGATTTCCAGGATACTTTCGGAACAGTACCACGCCACGACCTATATGCAGCGATACGTGCTGGAGGCGCTTTTCATTATGGGACAGCCCGAGGAAGCCATTGACAGAATGCACAGGCTCTACCCCACAGTTATGAAGGATGATTGCAGCACACTCTGGGAACATTGGAACTATGACGGCAGCTGCAACCACGCCTGGACAGGCGGTGCAATCATCGAAATGGGTCGCAAGATTGCGGGCATAGAACCTCTTGAACCGGGCTTCAGGAAATTCAGTGTCAATCCCCGTCTGGGCAAACTGAAAAAAGTGGAGTCGAGGATTGAAACCGCTTATGGACCAATAGAAATATCCATAACACGCAACGGTCGTTTTCATCAGATTGACCTGTCCGTTCCCAACGGCACAAGTGCGGAAGTTATTGAGTTGGGCAAACCCGTTACCTTCGGTCCAGGAGAACATCACTATGTATCAAAACTTGGAATAAAAGCGAAGTAACATAAATACTACAGCGTATTACATTTATGTTTTATTTATTGATACATAATAGATAATGAAAATTTCTTGGACCTTGCAGATAATTCTGGGCGCCTGTTTTATTTCCGGCATTTCAAAAGCGGCCATCGTTGAGGAAGGCATTCCGGGCTATGTCCCGACCGCTGAAAACCTCCGGTCACGGCAGGATTTTCAGGATGCCCGCTTCGGCATCTTCATCCACTGGGGAGTTTACAGCATGCTCGCTGACGGGGAATGCATAATGAATGACAAAGGCATCCCCTTCAGTGACTATTCCACCCTTCCCGGCGGGTTCTGCCCTTCCGGGTTCAATGCCGCCGAATGGGTAAATGCAATCAGGGAATCGGGAGCGAAATACATTACCTTCACATCCCGTCACGTGGACGGCTTTTCAATGTTCAGGAGCGAAGCATCCGGCTACAACATAGTTGATGCCACTCCGTTTGGGCGGGATGTAGTGGGAGAACTCGCAGAAGAATGCCGGAAGCAGGACATACGGCTTCATTTCTACTATTCCCTAGCCGACTGGGGACGCGAAGACTACCCGTCCGGTGTGATGAATTCCTGTCCGAAAGATTCCTCGAAATACGATTTCCCGCATTATCTTGACTTCATCTGCTCCCAGTTGAACGAACTGCTGGTCAATTACGGCCCCGTCGGATGCATATGGCTGGACTGCGACTGGGACCATATCCGCAAACCGGCACCCGGTGAAAAGGTGGTGGTGGACTTCGACTGGCAGTACAACAGGATATACAGCCTGATACACAAACTTCAACCCGCCTGCCTTGTGGGCAACAACCATCATCGCGAGAGCATACCCGGAGAAGACATCCAGATATTCGAAAGAGACGTACCGGGAGAAAACACATCCGGCTTCGGCAGGACCTCCTACGTCAGTGCCTCCCTTCCTCTGGAAACCTGCCAGACGATGAACAGGAGTTGGGGCTACTGCATAAAGGACAAAGATTTCAAGAGCACGGCCGAACTGATAAGACTGCTTGTGCGCACCGCCGGCAGAAACGCCAATCTTCTGCTCAACGTCGGGCCGCAACCGGACGGAAGAATCCCGGCCGAATCCCTTGAGAGGCTTGCCGGGATAGGAGCGTGGATGAAAGCCAACGGAGATGCCATCTACCGCACAAGGGCCACATTGCTTCCTCCGCAGAAATGGGGTGTTATGACACACAAGGACAACAGGCTGTTCCTGCACGTCACGGACTGTCCGGAGAATGGTACCGTAACCCTACCGTTCCCGGTCAAGGCAAAAGATGTCCGGGCTTTCAACAGTGGAGAATCCCTGAAATTCAAAAAAGGTAAAGACAGTTTCCGCGTTTTCCTACCGGAAAATGCAGACTGCACCATAGACTATATTGTGGAAATCATAACCGGCTGACAGAGTCCATAACGGGCTTCAATCAATGCCTACGGTTACTTTCGACCAATCCGCCTGTCCTGCGACCGGCGGATTCCTTTTTGCCACGCAGACCCTTATGTCAGCGGCCTCCGGGAAAGATGCCCTTATGGAACGGGCAATTCTCCAGGCCACGTTCTCCAGAAGATTGGAAGGTTCAGCCATCTCACGGGCCACTATGTCATAAACCGCTCCGTAATCCATAGTGTCGGCCAGGTCATCGCTTTCCGAGGCCTTCTGCAAGTCATAACTGCAGCTGAAGTCCACCACGAAAACATTACCTTTCTCCCTCTCCTCCGGCAGACAGCCGTGGAATGCCTCGAACCGCATTCCCGTCAATTCAATCAAACCTTTCATTTTTTCCGTTTTCCCATGATGCCCTCATATTCCTTCAGAGCCTTTAAAGCCTGCGGAGAGAGAATCAGGATGGCTATCACATTAATCCAGGCCATCGATCCAACCCCTATGTCGGCAAGAGTCCATACCACACCGGATTCCTTGAGAGCCCCGAAAAAGACGGCGGCGAAATACAAAACGCAGAAACCGTACATCAGAACCTTGTGCCATCTGTTGTTCCTGCCTTCCAAAAGGAACACAAAACTTGACTCTACGTAGAAATAATATGCAAGAGTGGTGGTGAAAGCGAAAAAGGCCATCGCTATCCCGACAAAAATTCCTCCCGCCGGGCCAAGGGCAGAGCAGATGGCCGACTGGGTGTATCCGCTGAAATTCGCGCCCAATTCAGGAGCATATGCAACGAGCACTTCCCCGGTTGACTGATCAATCACATTATACATCCCCGTCGTGATTATCATAAGGGCAGTGGCCGTACATACGAAAAGGGTGTCAACATACACGGAAAAGGCCTGGGCCAATCCCTGTTGGGCAGGATGATCCACGCTTGCCGCGGCTGAAGGGATGGCTCCGGTACCCTGACCGGCCTCATTGGAAAAGATGCCGCGCTTGACCCCCATTGCAATGGTTGACCCAAGTATGCCTCCGCACAAGGGATTGATGCCGAAAGCTCCTTCGAAAATACTCTGAAACGCACCGGGGACAGCCCTCCAATTGATGGCAACTACCACAATGGAAAGCACAATATACCCGACCGCCATAAACGGCGTGACGATTCCGGCAACACGCGCGATGCGTGTCGCTCCCCCTATCACAACCAGCCCAAGAAGCACCGCGAGGATAATGCCGCCTACGATGGACGGTACTCCGAACGCATTCGTCAGCGCTCTGGTCATACCGTTCGATTGAACTGTAGTGGCAAACAATCCGCAGCCGATTATTGTCACAACCGCAAAAAGCACGGCAAGCCACTTGCATTTCAAACCGTTTGCGATGTAGAATGCCGGGCCTCCGCGAAAAGCAGCGCCATGTTTGACTTTAAAGAGCTGCGCAAGTGTGGATTCAGTGAATGCGCTCGATGCTCCCAGAAATGCCACCAACCACATCCAGAACACGGCACCGGGACCTCCGAAAGCGATTGCCGCGGCCACTCCCATTATGTTGCCCGTACCGACACGTCCGGAAAGCGCAATGCAGAATGCCTCAAAGGAACTTATCGAGCCTTCTTTCTTGCTTTTGAAGTCGAAAAGGGTCCGGAACATCAGGCCGATCCGGCGCAGCTGCACGAAGCCTGTCCTTACTGACAGATAAAGGCCGGTGCAGACAAGGAGAACCACCAAGGCGGGACTCCATATTATATCACTTACACTCTGTATGAATTTGTCCATTGACACGATTCTTTTTTAAAATATAAAACCTGTGAAGTTACACAAATTTGCCAATCAAAGCAAAATGCGGACAGAACAAGGATAAATCGCCGGTCACATCGGGGATTTCGGAGCCAGATAAAGGCTTACCGGGCCTATCAGACCGGCGGGAACGGGTGGATTGTTTCTCCTGAACATAAAGCGCTGGGCCACGGGATTGTCCTTGAGCGTCAGGACATAATTGCCAAGGAGCGTGGTTACAGTGATTTCCAGTGTGTTCTCCCCTTCGTGAAGAAGGCCGGATATGTCATAGATGCGTCTCCCGTACCATTTGACGCCGCAGTCCGTACCGTTGACCCTCAGTGAGCATATGTCGGCGACTTTCCCAAGGTCGATGTGAGTAGGCATTTCTCCGGGCTTCAGATACACCGATGCGGTGTAAGTGACGTCTCCGGCGAAATTCTTCCACTCTTCCGTGTCCTTCAGGTCAACAAGTTCGGACATCTCCGCTTTGCGGGTCCATCCAAGCACCTTGTGCCTTAATGAAAGTTTCCACTCCCGGGGATGCAGCACTTTTCCGTCCGACGGATTGCAAAGCGGAACAGGCCGCCACTGACGGCCCCCCTTATCGCGGTTGAACACCACCATCCAAGTTTCCGCCGGCCCAGGCGACAGGTTCATCCTTCCATCCTTCGATATGGGAAGGCGATATCTTTCACCGGTAGAGGCATCGTACAGCCACGCCGTCTTGCCGGAATATACGGATTTGGGGAATATCACATCACTGCTCCTGCTCCCGTCCAGACTGGCGTTCACGAAAAGGAACACGTCCGATTTGTCATCCGTCAGAAAATGACTCTGGAGCAGGAACCGGTCGGGGGATTCAATCGTTATGGCGTGAGGAAGCGAATATCTGTTCATGACCCCGGTGTACCATTCGAGGTATTTTCCGTCCTCCGGCTTCTCCAATAAAACGAAACGGTCAGGATATGCTTTCAGTTTCTCCACCCGAGCTGCAATCTCAGCATCACGTTTTTCCCAGTCCTTCAGTCCCAGAGACTTGTACGGATATTTTCCTATGCAGAACACCCTTCCGCCGGAGACAATGAACTCTTCCAGCTTGTCAAGGACCTCAGTTGTGGTGCCACCGACATCAATCAGGAACAACGTACCGTATTTCTTGGGCCCGTAGCACAGTTTGCCTCCTCTGACCGTCGAGTTGCGGATAACATCTTCGGAGACATAGTCAGCCCCTCCCCCATTCTTATGGATTGCCTCCCAGACGAGCGATGTATAAGGCACGTTCAAACTGTCCGGGAACGGGTCTGTCTGTACACCGAGTTCCGTCCACATATCCATATTGGCGGGAAGAAGGGCAATGTCCGTCACCATATCCGCCCGTTGGAGAATGGAACTCATTCTCGCACGATAATCGTTCAGCAGCCTGAAAAACGGCCACCAGGTATTCTGGTCGCTATAGTAGCTGCCATACTGAACCCATCCGGGAAAACCCGCCGATGGCGGAGAATAGTTGTACCCGTGCCATACGGAATGGGTGATGCCGGTAGTGGCGTTCATATCGGAGCCCATTCTCAGAAATTCGAGGGATGTGATGAACACCTTGTACGTATTTGTCATTTCCTCACAACTCACAAGCCTCTTTCCAGTAAGGTGAGCGGCGGAAGTGACGTATTTGTTTATCATCGTATATGAGCGTCCGCGCCTGTAATCACTGTCTCCCATCTCCTCCCCAATACGGTGTCTCAGCCAGTTCATGGTCCAGGACTCCCCTTCCGGAATATCTATGTCAAGTGATGAATCGAGGGTAAAAAATCCTCTCCCGTATGCTTCTATCCTGGATTTGACATTCTTGTCCCTGCACCATTGGACGAGTGTCGCGGTATATCTTTCGTGCAGGAGTTCCGCCTTGGTAAGTTCGAAGTCAAACCTCACGCGGTTCACCTCCTCACGGAAGCGATCACCCTTTTCCGCACCGTAGTCATACTTCTCCACATTACCGAGCCGAGCCACCTTGAACATCGTAAAGGGAAGCCAGGGCCATACGTCATAGCCGCGACGGCGCTTGAATTCCTCAGCGAAGTCCTCGGTCCAGTTGCTGCCCTCCAGTTCCATTCCATCGACAAAGAAGGCCCGCAGGTACTGCGAAAGCGGACCTATTCTACCCTCAATGGTATCCGACATATTGTCCAGATACTTCCTTACAGCCTTGGAATCCATATGATTGAGAATGGAACCGGCGGCACCGGGAGCCCCGTTGATGACGGAAGCGAAGGAATCGACCTTGACCATAAAATACAGGACGTGCTTCCCTTCCGGCACTTTAAGAGTCAGAATGTCACCGTTGAACCTGTCCATTATGTCCACCGCTTCATTCAAGTCATTGATGGGATTCGGAGCCATCAGGGCTGTGACCAGCTCGAAACTGCGCCTTTCGTTCGGCACAGTCACTCCGGGATCTATCGATTTGAAAATGTGGAATTTCGACATCTCGACATCGGAGCCTCCTTCCACGTCCACTGCATAGGTCAACAGCACTGAGGCCCGCTCGTCCGGAGGAAGATTTTCCGAACCGAAAGGCCAGCCGGAGCCCACTATGAGGTCGCAGCTGAGACCTATTCTGGAGGCTTCGTCGAAGGTGTATTTGAGCATATCTATCCACTCGTCACTCAACCACACGAGAGACTTTATGCCGGAAGTGTCAACCTTGGACGGAAACTCTATGGGATTTATCTCCACCCCACCTATGCCTGCTTCCTTCAGAAGTTCAAGTTCTCTCGTGATTTCCTCTTTCTGGAGTTTGTCTCCGTTCCACCACCACCTCACAAAAGGGCGGCAGGAATC
>JAKSKJ010000047.1 GCA_024401795.1 Bacteroidales bacterium
AGGACCCTTGACGGTTGCAGGGGCTATGACCACGTGTCCAAAGACGGGAACGATCTGGAGAACGGTATCATTTCCCGCGACGGATGGGCCATTGTGGATGAAAGTGAACGTCATCTCCTTGTCCCTGTGGAATCTGATTGGAAGTATTGGGTGGCACCGCGTCCGGAGGGCGAGCGCCAGGACCTGTATATTTTTGCATACGGCCACGAATACACCGAGGCTCTCCGAGACTTTACCAAGGTGGCGGGCAGGATTCCGCTCCCTCCGAAGTTCACTCTGGGATATTGGTGGAGCCGTTATTGGATTTACACGGACGAGGAAGTTCTGGATCTGGGTTCGCAGATGAGGAAGAGGGATATACCTATGGACGTGTTCATCATCGATATGGACTGGCACGAGACCTGGAAGGATATGGAAAAGCGGCTCGGCCGCGACGAAGTGGGAGAGGGCCGTGGCTGGACGGGTTACACCTGGAACCACGAGCTGTTCCCGGATCCCGAAGGTACTTTGTATGAACTTCACAGGATGGGCTACAAGACGGCTCTCAACCTTCATCCCGCTTCCGGAATCCGTTCCTATGAGGACTGCTATCACGATTTCGTGAAGGATTACCTCAGCAGGACTGACAGTTATGACGGTCCCAAGGGATATGTCTATCCGGAAGGAGGTTACAAGTATGCCTGGATGGACAAGGCTGTGGGCAAGGCGGGCCACAGGGCTGTCGTTCCCTTCCGTCTTGACCAGCAGGAATGGGCTGACGCATACTTCAACAGTGTACTGCATCCCATTGAGCGCCAGGGCATAGATTTCTGGTGGCTTGACTGGCAGCAATGGTATCTCAGCCGTTACGTGAAAGGCCTGAGCAACACCTTCTGGTGCAACTACGTGTTCTTCAATGACAAGGTCCGTCAGAGCGCAAGCCTGGGTCTGGATGCGCCGCGTCCTTTCATCTATCACCGTTGGGGTGGCTTGGGAAGTCACCGCTACCAGCTCGGATTCTCGGGAGACACCTGCGACACCTGGGAGGTGCTGGAGTTCATCCCTTATTTCACCGCCACTGCATCCAATGTCGGTTACGGTTATTGGGGCCACGACATCGGAGGACATATGCATCCGAGAGGTGTGACCGGCCCTACAAACCCCGAGGTATATACCCGTTGGCTCCAGTATGCCGTGTTCCTGCCCATCTATAAGACCCATTCCACCCAGAGCGCGGATCTTGACAGGCGCATCTGGTCTTATCCTGACCACTATGAGTATATGAAGGCGGCCATCAAGTTGCGCTATGCCCTGAGTCCTTACATTTACGATGCCGCAAGGTATGCATACGATACGGGTGTGTCGATGTGCCGTCCTCTCTACTATTACTATCCCGAAGAGGAAAAGGCATACAACTCTCCCGAGGAGTATATGTTCGGTGACAACATTCTTGCTACGGCGCTCTGCAAGCCGGTTGGGGCTGACGGAAAAGCTGAGAAGAGAATGTGGTTCCCTGCCGGGGAGTGGTACGATATGGCTCATCACGAGATGATAAAGGGCGGCTGCAGCAAGACTCTTTATTATTCCATAGACGAGAATCCCTGGTACCTCAAGGCCGCATCCATAGTGCCTATGGCTCACGGGCTCACCACTCTTCAGACCATTACGGACGAACTCGACATCCTGATAGCCCCGGGCAACGGAAAGAACCGCTATGTGCACTACGAGGATGACGGAGCGACTCAGCAGTACGTCAACGAATTTGCCACGACGGTGATAACCAACGAGTGCAACGGCCGGTTCAAGACGGTCAAGGTGGATGCACGCGAGGGCTCATACAAGGGTATGCCGCAGACGCGTCGTCTGAGCTTCAAGTTGGAAGGGGTTCCTTCCGATGCCCGGGTTCAGGTGATGACGGACACCGGAGAGTGTGAAGTCAAGTGTTCTTATGAGGGTACGTGCCTCAACGTATGCCTTCCCGCGCTCCCTGCCGACAAGGCTGTCACTCTTAAGTGCGAAAGCCTGTAGTTCAATTCATTCCGAAATCGGAGGGCTCGGAGTCCAGCTCGAATTCCAAACTTCCCCCGGAGGCAATCTCCGAATGGGGAAGTATTGCCGAATTCCAGGGTTTCCCGTTGACTTTCAAGGATTTGATATAGACGTTCTCTTTAGATGCGTTGGCCCTTATCCTCAGTTTGCTTCCACCCGGCAGGCGGACGAGGGCATCGCTCACGAGAGGTGCATTCAGATAGTAGAAATCCTGCCCGGCGTTGGGACAGAGGCCGAGGTTGCAGAAAATGAACCAGGAAGCCATTGCTCCGGTATCTTCGTTCCCCGGGTATCCTTCAAGGTCGAATCCGTTGCTCATCGAGTGATGTACCCAATAGGAGCTGAGGTCGGGACGGCCTGAATGGACGAAGGCTCTCGAAGCCAGAAAACCGGGTTCGTTGTCGTATTTCACCAGTTTGTTCTCAAAACCGTATTGGAGACGTTGCGTGAAGGCTTCGGGCCCGCCCATCAGAGTGATGATTCTGTCGAAGTCGTGGGGCACGAAGTAGCTGTAGGTCCAGGACGAGCCTTCGTAGAAAGGAGATATCCACGAACCTCCGTATCTGGTGGGGTCTATGAAGGAGAATACACCGTTCTCATCTACGGCATCGATGAACCCGCTGTATGTGCCGTCACTGAGGTCCGGATTCCAGAGCGCAGTCCATCCGTGGCTGCGGGTCAGGTATTTTTCCGCATCGTCATCGTGGCCGAGCCGCTTCGCCATAAGCCCGGCGCAATAATCGTTGTAGGCGAATTCCAGGGTCTGGGACGAACTCATGTTGCAGCTGGGGATGAAGCCGAGTTCCCTGTATCTGGTGTGGGGCCCGCACTCGTCCGGGTCTCCGTTGCCATAACCGATGCGGCGTTTCTCGGCATTGTGCCGTACTATGGCGTAGGCCTTTTCCCAATCCACCCCCTTTACGCCCTTGAGACAGGCGTCGGCGATGATGCAATCTACGTCGTTTCCTCCCTGTTCCATAAACCTTTCCTTTCCGGCAATGAATCCGTCATAGACGCAGCCGTTGTGCTCAAACCGGTCTGTCATGGACAGGATGTTGCCGGCGACCGCCTCCCCGTCAATCAGGACAAGAAGAGGGAAAAGAGTACGGAAAGTGTCCCAATATGCATAATTGTCGTCCCAGAAGGGATATTCCGATTCCCACTTGCCGTTGTCGCGCGACCTTTCCCGCGCGAAGGTGAAAACTCTGTAAAGAGCCGAATAGAAAATGGTCTTTTCCTTGTCGGAGACTCCGCTTATCCCGATGGCCTTGAGCTTTTGGTTCCAGGCTCTGCGGCCCTTCCTTGCCACCTTGTCGAAGTTCCATCCGGGAATCTCGGATGCCAGCAGTTCCTCCGCCTTTTCGAAACCGGTGAATGAGATGGCCGTTTTCAGTATGACGGACTCACCCTCCTTGGTCGGGAAGGTGAAATATGCTCCCTTGTGGGTGGAAGACAGAGTGTCGCACACCAGAGAAGTTCCGCCCTCCGTCATTTCATCG
This sequence comes from Bacteroidales bacterium, assembly GCA_024401795.1. GTDB lineage: Bacteria > Bacteroidota > Bacteroidia > Bacteroidales > UBA932 > Cryptobacteroides. The sequence goes on from JAKSKJ010000047.1 coordinate 3,528, forward strand.
CCTTCCCATACGCCGTATCCGCTGATTTTCTTGTTCAGACGCGCCGTGGCATACAGTTTATACGGGCCTTCGGGCCAACCCGCACTGATTGATATCATCATTCTTACACCTGCTCCGTCGGGATCGACATATACTTCGTTTCCGAGGAGTTTCCCTCCCATATAGGTCGCTATGTCTCTGGCGATGCTCTGGGAGGCATCGAAGACTATAGATGAGCATCCGCTCTCCGGGAAGGTGAACCTGTAGGCGGCGCTGTAGTGCGACGGAGCCACTTCCACCCTTATTCCGTACCTGTCCAGAGTGGTGGCGTACAGGTAAGGCAGCGTAACGTCGTCCGAATGGGCGGATGCGTGCGTGCCCGGAGCCACTGATGGAGCGCCAGTCTGGGGCTGGATCAGGAAATGTCCGTAGGAACTCCAGCCGGTGCCGCTGACGTGAAGCTGGGCGAACCCGTCTATGGGCTGCCCCGGCGCATATCCGTCGGTGTCCCCTCCGAAGGTCTGGGGAGAAGGATTGATGCTTCCATAGGGCAGCATAGGCCCGATGACGCAGTTGCTTCCTCTTTGGTCAATGACGCCTATCCTGGTGTCAACGCAGTCGGCGAGCCCTTTCGGGGAGCGTGACGGTCTGGGCTTGCCGGATGCGGCTATCACCCTCGATTCGCCCGGTGCCAGAGAGAGGGAAATCTGCGTCCTGCCGTTTGAAATGCGGAATGAGGCGGGGGAGCAGACGCCCGTGTGCGGGTCGAGAATCCTGAGCTCGGCATATTCTCCGCGCAGGCTTATTTCCTGACTGCGCGCTTCCGAATCGATGTTGCCAATCAGGTACAGGCCTGTCTCGCCGTTCCCGGAGGATATCACTTTGTGCAGATAATTGAAGGGCTGGCCTTCGGAAAGGAATTCGACGTCGCAGTCAATGCCTTTCAGGGCCCCGGCAATCGAGGAGGAAGTGGGGCTGGGAACGAATACGGCGCTCCTGCCCTTGCGCCGGCAGGAGAGCATCCGCCCGGTCATCTGTGCAATCACGCGGTTGTCCACGTCGAAATCGGCTGATTCGCAGGGCGTCTGAGTGGTGAAGATAATCCGTACACCGCTCTTCCAAGCCTTCCACACCTGTTTCATATTGCTCAGACTTATTGTCTTCACGCCTGGAAGGATGAGGACGGAGAACTGTTCGCCGTTGATTCTGTTTTTCATCTTCAGTCTGCCTCCGGATATTGAACAACGGCTGTCGAGTACTTCCGGATGGATGTAGGTGAAGTCGCGTCCGAGTTCGTCGGTGAGGATGCGGGAGACTTCGGGGTAGTCGGTGCCTTCAACCTCCACGCTGCCTCTGACCGGGCCGAGTTCCCCGTCCAGACGATGCCCGGCATACTGGGTCTGCACCGGGTACAGCAGCGCGATGTCCGCCACGTGACGCCCCGGACGTGCGAAAAGGTAACGCATCCTTGCCAGGAAACCGTTGAATGCCGGCAGTTCCCCGTTGTATAGGGGATTGCGCCAGGACAGTTCGGGAGGGAAGGTGACTTTCGAGTCATCATACCACACGGCGTGCGGAATCAGGTTTGTGATGCCTTTCGAGTATTGTTCTATGGCGATGCGGTACATTTCTCCGACGGGGATGTTTCCCATAGCGCCGAAGGTTTCGGACATCACCTCTGTCTTGTCCCAGTTGTTGGCGGACGAGGAAACCACCTTGTAGAAAAGTTCCGCCGGTCGGTCTCCGCCTATCTTGTCGATGCCCGGCATCGTCATATATTTCCCGTGGAGCATCAGGTCTCCGGACACTCCTGTAGTGTTGGCAATCTCTTCCTGGTCCTGATGCCCCGTGGAGGCGATGCCGTGGGATTCGGCCCATTCGGCCACGGTTTTGGTGAAGCCTTCGGCATACAGGGCGGAATGCAGTCCGTACATCATATTGCGGATTGAGGCAGTCCGCTCCCCGACTTCGTACCACAGCGCGGGATAGAATGCATCGGGTTCCATTCCGTAACGGGCCCGGAATTCCTCATTGAAGCGCTCCGTCCACATACGCCCCTGCGCGTAGTACATCGTCGGTTCGTCAAAGAAAGTGGACGTGACGACGCTGGAGAATCTGTCTCCGAAAGCGGCCCGGTATTTCTCGTGAGTGTCCTGAATGAAAAGACCGACTGCTTCCGGGTCGAGATAATCCACCCGGGGCTTGCCGTCCTCCACACATTCGAAGACCATAACCCTCCAGCACCCCTCTTCCGGTGCGGTCCACACAAGTTTCCCCTCATTGATGAAACTGCGCAGGCTCCGGGATTCCAGGCCGCGGCTGTCGTATGCCGCCACCGCCATCAGTTTGCCTTCGAGTCCCGTCAAATCGAGTTCTACGCTTTCGCCGCACATCACCTTCGTCTCGTGCTTGTCCAGCCGTTTGATGGTTTTGCCGGGATGGGCGTTCCTGAATCTCGGCACTCCGTCGGCATTGCTGAAGCCCATGCTTCCGCTCGGGAAGCCGTATTCGTCGTAGAGCGACATCTGTGCGCCGAGGGAATCGGCAAGTTCGACAGCCCGGCTGTAAATCCTCATATATTCTTCTCCGAGGTATCCGGGCCGGAAACCTCGTCCGAAGGGGAGTATGGCGCAGCCGCCGTACCCGTCTTTTTCGACCATCCGGCGCAACTGGAAGGCCACACCCTCCGCGCTGACCTCAGTGTCGTTCCAGAACCACAGAGGAACGGGGCGGTATTTCATAGGCGGATTGGCGAATTCCTCTTCCGAGAGATTCTGTACAGTGGGACACCCGCCTCCACAGCAGGAGGCGAAAAGCAGGGTGACAATGCCCGCGATGATGGATGGTCTTTTCATTTTGACAGGGCTATGCACTCCATCTCTATAAGCCAGCCGGGGCGGCAGACCGGAGCCAGAGTGACCACATAGGGTATTTTAGTGACGAAACGTTCTTTCAGGGCGGGTGCGACTGCGCTGTAGTCTTCCGCATTCCGGAGGTAAACTGCTGCCATCTGAACCTCATCCCACGAACTGCCCGCCTCGCGGAGAAGGGCTTCCACGTTTTCAAGCATATGGAGTGTCTGGGCGAGTGCGTCTCCGGGGTGCACAATCTCGCCCCTGTTGTTTATCGAAGCGGTGCCGGAAATCAGGACGTGCGATTCTCCTCCGTATTCCACTTCAACACCGCGTTCGAAGGTTACTCCGTATTCGTGTGTGGGGTTGAAATTTTCCGGGGCATACAGATAACGCTGCCTGAAATCGCCCCTGATGGCAAGGGCATCCATCTGGACGGTAGTACCTTCAACGATGCTCCCGCCTCCTATCCCCGTGCTGGCAAGGTAGTGGGTGTCTTTTGTCATACCCTGCGACTCGAAGTTCCTTTTCCTGCCGGCGACTACGCCGGAGTAGTTGTTGTCTATGTCGTCCACATAGAACCAGGTCCTGACGCAGTGGTCGGCCATGTTGAGGCCGCTGCCGGCGAGAGCCTGTCCGTAACTGCGGAGGATGTCTTCGGTCTGGTCTTCGGAGTCGCCCGAAGCGCTGCATAGGTTGGTGTGCCATAGCAGTTCCACAGGATAATCTTTCGTAAGAAACAGCCATACCGCCACCCTGTTTTCTCCCAGAACGGGCTGAACCACATAGGATACGGAACCGCATCCAGGTCCGATTGCGTCCTTCTGCTCCCTTGAAGACAGGAAATAACGCCGGAAGGAAACGGAATAATCGGGATGCGAGGCTATGAACGCCCTTTCCTTCTCAAGCAGGGAAGGAATGTCTGCGGCGCATATAATGTCATGAATTTCTCTGTCGGATGTCCGGTTCATCAGTATGTGGATTGGTTGTAGGTGTGGAGGCTCCGGCCGGATGCGGGCAGATAATTCACTCCGTACCAGGTTATCTGCATGGCAATGAAGGCCAGAACGATGAACAGTGTTCTCAATTTATGACGGCAGTGGGGAATATGTGTCCCCGCAAGGGTAAGGAGCCAGGTGGCGGCGGCCCAGCATTCCTTGGCATCCCAGGCCCAGTAATTCCCCCAGGCCTGTGCTGCCCATACGGCGCCGCAGAGCATTCCCGCCAGCAGCAGGAAGGATGACGTGGAAAGAAGCCTTGACGGCAGCCCGGACGGGATTTTCGCCGTGAACAGTGAAATGATGCCGGTGACTGCGGCAATGGCCAGCAGTGCGTAGGCCAGCATATAAATGATGAGGTGCGGGATGAACCACAGACTCCTCAGGGCCGGTGCAAGCGTGCCGAAGCTGATGTTGGCCACAGAGGTAAGGGTGAATGCAACTGCCAGGGCCAGGGCTATGGCGGGCACTTTCCAACTGCCCCAGGTGGATTTGAGTCCGGACAGGACGGCCGCGGCAAGCAGAAGGGCTCCGATGACCGTGAAGGGCATCCACGGGTCGCGGACAATCTTCAGGACGCTGTATTCGCCGTATTCCGTGTCATATCCCGACTGAAGAAGCCGGTATCCTTTGTGCCGGCAGGGATGGTTGACGGAGGTCTCGAACTTCTTCCCGTCGATGGTCAGACTGCTTGTATATTGCCTGGGGCTGACCCCGTCCTCATAATATTCGATTGAGAATTCATCCAGCGAAACGCTGAAAGGCAGAACGATGGCATCCCCTTCCGCATTGAAGGCAATATGCTCTCCGTGTCCACGGAAGAGTTTCATCTGTGCGTCCATAGTGTCGGCAGCTCCGAAGAAACCGCCGAAAAGCACGAAAAAAAGTCCGAGATGGCTGCACAGGGCGCGATATGACCTGTTCTTCCAGTCTGCTGCGGCGGCGAACCCGACTGAGAACATCAGAAGCAGAACCGTCAGCAGAAAAGCCGGGTGATGCGGGACGCCGGGAGCCCAGGTCCCTTCAACGGCAACGGCAATGGCCGCAAGGACAATCAATG